>JBPCOQ010000160.1:0-36523 GCA_051000095.1 Bryobacteraceae bacterium
CGGGCGACAATGTGGGGCTGGAGATTGAGCTGATCACTCCGGTGGCGATGGACAAGGGCTTGCGGTTTGCGATTCGGGAAGGCGGGCGGACCGTGGGCGCCGGGACCGTGACAGAGATTTTGAGCTAACTGATGAGCTTACGAGAACGCATTCGCATTCGGCTGAAGGCGTACGATCATCGCATCCTGGATCAGTCCACTACCGAAATTGTGGACACGGCCAGACGGACGGGCGCGCAGATCGCGGGCCCGATCCCTCTGCCTACTGTCAGAAACCTGTATACTGTGCTGCGCTCGCCGCACGTGGACAAGAAGTCGCGAGAGCAGTTCGAGATCCGGACGCACAAGCGTCTGCTCGATATCCTTGAGCCGACGCAGGACACTGTAGATGCGTTGATGAAGCTGGATCTTCCAGCCGGCGTGGATGTCGAGATCAAAGCGTTTGGGAAGGGAAACAGGTAGTGGCACAGACAATCTTGTCTGTGTTGCGCTTTGGCGCCGGATCTAAAACCAACACAGGCTTGAAAGCCTGTGCCACATAGGAATGAGTATGAGCCCAGGGATTCTAGGCAAGAAAATCGGAATGACGCAGGTGTTCCGCGCGGATGGACAAGTGGTTCCCGTGACGCTTCTCAAAGCAGGGCCATGCGTGGTCGTGCAGCGGAAAACACCCGCAACCGACGGATACGATGCGGTGCAGCTCGGCTTGCAGGAATTCGCCAAGAAGTCGCGCACTATCAAACCGCTCGCAGGCCATCTGAAGAAAGCGAATGCCGAGGGCGTCAAGTTTCTGCGTGAGCTGAAATTGAAGTCCGGCGATGATGATCTGAAGACCGGGGATCGCGTGCTGGTGGATCAGTTCAAGCCCAACGACAAAGTGGACGTTATCGGGGTCAGCAAAGGCAAAGGTTTCGGCGGCATCGTCAAGCGCCATCATTTCAAGGGCGGTCCGAAAAGCCACGGGTCGATGTTCCATCGCGCGCCTGGCTCGATCGGCGCTTCGAGCTTTCCATCGCGCGTCTTTCCGGGAACTCGCATGGCGGGTCAACTCGGGATGCAGCAGGTCACCGTTCGCAATCTCGAGGTTGTCGAGGTAGACGCCGACGATAACGTGCTCATGATCAAAGGCGCGGTACCGGGCCCGAACGGCTCCTACGTCCTGGTCCGCCGGGCGAGAAGGTAACCGCGATGCCGAGCATAGATATTTTCGATCTGGAAAACAAAGTAGTCGGGTCGCTCGATCTCGTTGACGAGGTATTCGGCGCGCCGGTCAACGAGCACCTGATTTATGAAGCTGTTCGGCATTCTCAAGCCGGCAAACGCTCCGGAACTGCATCCACCAAGACGCGGCACGAAGTCTCCGGATCGGGCAGGAAGATCTGGAAACAGAAGGGTACCGGCCGGGCCCGTATGGGCTCCATCCGGTCGCCGCTGTGGCGTCACGGCGGGACAGTGCATGGTCCTCAACCGAAGGACTACAGCTATAAACTGCCACGCAAGATGCTGCTCGGCGCATTGCGCTCGGCACTGTCCGCGAAGCTGCGGGATGGCGAGCTGAAAGTGGTCCGGGCGTTTCAATTGCAGGATCACAAAACCAGGAACCTGCGGGGCTCGCTCGCGAAACTCGAGGCGCACAAGACCGTGCTGCTGGTTGACAACGAAGATAATCGTAACCTGAAGCTCGGTTCCAGAAACCTGCAGGGCGTGAAGCTGCTGCCGACGCACCAAGTGACCGTATACGATCTGCTGGCGCATTCGCAAGTGGTGCTTTCGGAAGCAGCGGCGCGCAAGTTAGGAGAGGCGCTGGCAAAGTAACACAGGCAGGAATGCCTGTGCCACTCTTATGACAATCTACGAAGTAATCAAAAAGCCCATCGTCACCGAAAAGGGCGTCGGCAAAAAAGAATCGGAACGGACCCTGTGTTTTGAAGTCGCTCCCGATGCCAACAAGATCCAGGTAAAAGCAGCCGTCGAGCACCTCTTCAAGGTGAAGGTGGCGGAAGTCCGAACCTCGTTGCAAGCCGGCAAACTCCGCCGTCGCGGCCGGTTCTCGGGTTATCGCTCCGATTGGAAGAAAGCCTACGTGAAGCTGAAGCCCGGCCAGAAGATGCCGGAATACGCGGAGATATAGACGCCCATGCCGATGAAAAAGTTTAGTCCAACCACTCCGTCGCGCCGGTTCACCACGCTGGTGACACGCGATGACATCACCAAGCAGACTCCTGAGAAGTCGCTGGTCGAAGGAAAGAAGAGGACGGGCGGGCGCAACAGTCTTGGACTGATCTCGAATCGCTTCCGTGGCGGCGGAGCCAAGCGGGCCTACCGCCTCATCGATTTCAAGCGGGACAAGCATGGCGTGCCGGCCAAGGTTGCTTCGGTAGAATACGATCCGAACCGCTCGGCGCGAATCGCTTTGCTGAATTACGCGGACGGTGAGAAGCGCTACATCATCTCCCCGGTGGGCCTGGAAGTAGGCCGCACCGTTAGCTCCGGCCCCGAGGCGGACATTTTGATCGGGAATGCATTGCCACTCAAAAACATCCCACCCGGCACGGTGGTCCACAATATTGAGCTGCGTCCCGGCAAGGGCGGGCAGATGGCGCGCTCGGCGGGAGCGCAGGCCCAGTTGATCTCGAAAGAGGCCGGTATCGCGCTGTTGAAATTGCCCTCCGGCGAAGTGCGCCGCGTGCAGGTGGAATGCATGGCCACCATCGGGCAGGTCGGCAATATCGAGCATGAGAACGAGTCGCACGGCAAGGCGGGTAAGACCCGCTGGCTCGGCAAGCGGCCGCATAACCGCGGCGTTTCGATGAACCCGGTCGACCATCCGCATGGCGGTGGCGAGGGTAAGACCTCCGGCGGACGTCATCCGGTGACTCCCTGGGGCCAGCCCACGCGGGGGTTCAAAACCCGCAATAACAAGCGGACGAATCAGTGGATCGTGACGAGGAAAGCGAAAAAGCGGTAGGAAATCGACATGAGTAGATCGCTAAAAAAAGGACCGTTCACCGACGACCACCTGATGAAGAAAGTGGGCGCCATGAACGAGAAGAATGAAAAGAGAGTGGTTCGAACATGGTCGCGCCGCTCTACCATCCGCCCCGAATTTATAGGCCACACGCTGGGCGTGCACAACGGCAAGAAATTTATTCCGGTGTACGTAACCGAAAACATGGTGGGGCACAAGCTGGGCGAGTTCTCGCCGACCCGCAGCTTCCGCGGGCATGCGGCCAAGGCCGCCACGGAGAAAACGGCCAAGCCCGCGTAAGGAGCTAATATGTCGCACAAGAAGACCAGAAACGATCCTGAGAATAAAACGGTCAATCTTCCGCGCGCCGAAGCTCGTTATGTAAGGACGTCGCCGCAAAAGGCCCGCTTGGTGGTGGACCTGATCCGCGGCCGATCCGCCAACGAAGCGCGCATCATCCTGCGATCCACCAACAAGCGGATGGCGCCCACGGTTTTGAAGGTGCTCGATTCGGCGATCGCCAATGCCGAGAACCGGTCGAATGATGTCGATGTCGACGAGTTGATCGTCACCAACACCTACGTAAACGAAGGACCGCGCATGAAGCGTATCCGTCCGGCGCCCATGGGCCGCGCTTACCGGTATCAAAGGCGAATGTCGCACATCGTTGTGGAAGTCGGATTTAAGCAGTTCTGGGGAGACGAGTAAATAACGAATGGGTCAAAAAGTACATCCGTACGGATTCAGGCTCGGCGTCACCAAGACGTGGCGTTCGCGATGGTATGCCAAGCAGGATTATTCGAAGCTGCTGCGTGAAGATCTGGAGCTTAAGGAATCGCTGCACGAGCGGCTGAAAGCCGCGGGCGTCAGCTCGATTGAAGTGGACCGTCCCGGTAACAAACTGCGTGTAACGATCCGGACCTCCCGGCCCGGCATTATCATCGGGAAGCGCGGCGCCGAGATCGAGAAGCTCAAGCTCGAGCTCGCAAAGAAGACCAAGCGTGAGGTCTTCATCGATATCAACGAAGTTCACAAGCCCGAGTTGGATGCCCAACTGGTCGCCGAATCGATCGCGTTGCAGCTTGAGAAGCGCGTCGCGTTCCGCCGCGCCATGCGAAAAGCCGTCGATTCGGCCCTCCGGTTTGGTTGTAAAGGAATCAAAGTGCGTGTTTCCGGGCGCTTGAACGGGGCGGAAATCGCCCGCAGCGAATGGTACCTGCAAGGTCAGTTGCCGCTGCATACTTTGCGCGCCGACCTCGACTATGGTTTCGCCCAGGCCTACACAACCTACGGCGTTATCGGTGTCAAATGCTGGACCTACAAGGGCGAGATCCTGGACGGTATGAACCGCGCCCGCAGCTCGATGAGGAACGATCCGGAGCCGAGGCGTCCACCAAGAAGCGGCGATCGCCGCGATCGTGACCGCATCGAACAACGCCGCACACCAGCCCCGATTTCAGCCCAGCCACCTGAAACAGGCGGAGGCGTGATGCAAGCGGTGCCAGGCGAATTGCCACGGCCAGCGGCCATCATTCCGCCACTGTCCCCGCCGCAACCAAACTGGAAACAAGAATTAAAACAAGGCGAGGAGCCAAAAGAAGAATAAGGGCCACAGATGAACACGGATAAACACAGATTGAAAAGGTTTTTATCAGTGTGCATCTGCGTTCATCCGTGGCTTACTGATCTGGAGATTTTTCCATGTTGATGCCCAAGAAGGTCAAGTACAGAAAGCAACAGCGCGGACGCATGACCGGGAAGGCGTGGCGCGGCTCGTCCCTCGCTTTCGGGGATTTCGGCCTGAAGGCGCTGCGCTGCGGCTGGATTACCGACCGCCAGATCGAAGCGGCCCGTATCGCGATGACGCGCTCGATCAAGCGCGGTGGTAAGGTATGGATCCGGCTGTTTCCCGACAAGCCTATCACCAAGAAACCCGCTGAAACGCGTATGGGAAAAGGCAAGGGCGCGCCCGAGCAGTGGGTGGCGGTCATCCGTCCGGGCAAGATCCTGTTTGAGATGGAAGGCGTATCGAAAGAGATCGCGACCGAGGCGATGCGGTTGGCGGCGCAGAAGCTGCCGCTCCCAACCAAGATTGTATCGCGGGAAGAGAGCGCTACATGAAAGCGGATAAGGTTAGAGAACTCGACAGTAACGAACTTCGGAACCAGGGCCAGAACATTCGCGAGCAGATGTTCCGGCTTCGTTTTCAGATGTCCATGGGGCAGAGCGATGGCATGAAAAAGCTGCGAGTGCTCCGGAAAGACCGGGCGCGCATGCTGACGATTTTGCGCGATCGCGAGCTTCATCCTGAAAGCGCTCCGGAGCCGGTTGCAAAAAAGAAGAAGGGAAAGTAAGAAATGGCCGCGGAGCAAACGACAGAACACAAGACCGGGCATAAGAACCAGAAGGTTGGACAGGTGGTTTCGGCCAAGATGCAGAAGACCATCGTGGTCGAGGTAACGCGCCGCGTGCCGCACCCGGTTTACAAGCGAATTATCCGCAAACGCAAGAAATTCTACGCTCACGACGAGCAAAGCGCGGCGAAGATTGGCGACACGGTCCGCATCATCGAGTGCAGGCCCATGAGCAAACTGAAGCGCTGGCGCCTGGGTGATATCATCCGCAAAGCAGTACAGGTTGCGGTGGAGCCGGGCAGCATCGATCTCGATACGCCGGTTGCAGCGCCGGGCGCGAAGACTCCGGTGGCATCCAAGACCCCGGTTGGGAGGAAAACCTCATGATCGGGATGCGCACCTGGCTGGAGGTGGCCGACAATAGTGGCGCCCGCAAGCTGCAATGTATTCTCCCCCGTGGCGGCGACCTCGGCCTGCGCGCCGGACTGGGCGATATAGTCACGGCCAGCGTCAAAGAAGCCGCGCCGGATTCGGCCATCAAGAAGGGCAAAGTGGTGCGCTGCGTCATCGTGCGGATGCGGAAGGAAGCGCGCCGCAAGGATGGAACCTATATTCGCTTCGATTCGAATGCCGCGGTGCTGATCAATGAGGTTGGCGAACCGGTAGGCACGCGCGTCTTCGGACCCGTGGCTCGCGAGCTGCGCGACAAAAAATTTATGAAGATCGTTTCTCTCGCGCCGGAGGTCATCTAATGGCGGGGCGCGGCAGTCAAGGCGGTAAAGGCGGGCAGGCCCGTAAGGGCGGCCAAGCCTCTCATGGAAAAGGACCGGGTACCAAGCACGTCAACATTCGCCTGAAGAAGGACGACGATGTGAAGGTGATCGCCGGCCGCGATAAAGGCAAAACCGGACGCGTGCTTTCGGTAGACCGCAGAAAAGGGACCGTGCTGATCGAAGGCGTTTCGATGATCAAACGGCATACCAGGCCGAATCCTTCGCGCCAGATCAAAGGCGGCATCGCCGAGCGCGAGAGCTCGATCGCGGTCTCAAACGTGATGATTCTGACTTCCGGAGGCGTGCCGTCCCGCATCGGATACAAGATCGAAGGCGCCGGAGTTTCGGCGCGCCGCGTGCGAGTAGCGCGAAAAACCGGCGAAGCCCTCGACAAGAAGTGATGGACAAGAACTAGAGGTATGCGATGGTAACAAGATTACGAGAGCGCTATTTGAAGGATGTAGTGCCCGCTCTAACCAAGGAGTTCGGGTACAAAAACATCATGGCTGTGCCCAAACTCCAGAAGGTTTCAATCAACATTGGTCTGGGCGAAGCGACGCAGAACAGCAAGCTGATGGACGGCGCCGTGAGCGAGCTGGCCCAGATCAGCGGCCAGAAGCCGATCGTAACTAAGGCCAAAAAGTCGATTGCGGCTTTCAAGCTTCGCGAAGGCATGGCGATCGGGACCATGGTGACTTTGCGCGGCGACCGTATGTTCGAGTTTATGGATCGCCTGATGAATGTAGCGCTGCCCCGCGTGCGCGACTTTCGGGGCGTTTCCACCAAGTCCTTCGACGGCCGGGGAAACTATACCCTGGGAATGCGCGACCAACTGATTTTTCCCGAGATCGATTACAACAAAGTCGAGAAGACCAAGGGAATGAACATTTCGATCACCACCACGGCTAAGACCGATGCCGAGGGTCTTGCTTTGCTGAAACAACTCGGAATGCCGTTCCGGCAATCGTAGCCGCGAATGAACGCAAATGAACGTGAATAGAGGAATCAAGTTTTAATGGCAACAACTGCAAAAATCGCCAAGGATGACAAGCTCGCCAAGAAGCTGGAACAGGGCAGAGCCGACAAGAAGACCGTGAAGTTTGCGTGCCGTCACCGCAATCGCTGTTTTCGCTGTGGCCGGCCCAGAGGTTTTCTGAGCAAGTTCCGTCTGTGCCGCATCTGTTTCCGCAATCTCGCGCTGGCGGGTGAAGTCCCCGGCGTGACCAAGGCGAGCTGGTAGGCGAAAGGATTACGGGGGTAAATATGACCACATCCGATCCAATCGCCGACATGCTGACGCGCATCCGCAATGGCCAGTCCGCCCGCCACCCGAAGGTAGACGTTCCGGCCTCCAAGCTGAAGATGGAGATCGCCCGCATCCTCAAGGACGAAGGTTTCATCATGAATTTCAAGCTGGCCGAAGACGGCGTCCAGAGGAGCATCCGTATTTATCTGAAGTACACGCCCGGAAATGTCCCGGTGATTTCGCGCATCGAGCGGGTTTCACGCCCCGGTTGCCGTGTCTATGTTGGAAGCCAGGACGTGCCGCGCGTCCTCGGCGGCTTGGGCATCAACATCCTGACCACGCCGCGTGGTGTGATGACGGGCAGCAGCGCCCGCAAGGAAAATGTCGGCGGCGAGGTGTTATGTCAAGTCTGGTAAACCCAAAGCGAGCCGCGACTGTCAGGGAGCGGTCTGCTGTTATTTGGAGAAACGCTTATGTCGAGAGTAGGTAAGAAACCAATCCCCGTCCCCAGCGGCGTCAAGATCTCGATCGGCGATCAGATTCATGTCGAAGGTCCCAAGGGCAAGCTGACCGTTCCGATCCCGCACGGTGTTAAGATCCGCCAGAACGACGGTAATCTCGAAGTGGTACGCGACAGCGATCAATACGCGGCCTTGCATGGATTGACCCGGGCTTTGGCGGCTTCGGCGGTGCAGGGTGTTTCCACTGGATTTACCCGTGAGCTGGACATTACGGGAGTCGGCTATCGCGCTGACGTCAAGGGCAAGATCGCGACGTTTACGCTGGGCTATTCGCATCAGATCGAAGTGCTGTTGCCGCCGGGAATCGACATGAAAGTCGACAAGCAGACGCATGTCGTGCTCACCGGCTATGATAAACAGGTGCTGGGCCAGGTAGCCGCTAATATTCGCGCGCTCCGTCCGCCCGATCCGTACAAAAATAAAGGCGTCCGGTACACCGGCGAAGTGTTGCGCAAGAAGGTCGGCAAGACCGGGGCTGGAGCGAAGTAATGGCAAGAGATTCTAAGAACATTGTCCGTTTGCGGATTCATTCGCGGATTCGGCAGCGGGTGCGAGGGACTGAGCAGCGTCCGCGTTTAGCCGTTTTCCGTTCCTTAAGTCACATCTATGCCCAAGTGATTGACGACGGCAAGGGTCGCACTGTCGCGGCCGCTTCTTCCAGTGAGAAGAGCGCGAGTATCACAGGCGGCAATCTCGCCGGTGCTAAGGAAGTCGGCAAACTCATCGCGGAGCGCGCCAAGAGCAAGGGAATCGATAAGGTAGTCTTCGATCGCGGCGGATACCTTTACCATGGCCGGATCAAGGCGCTGGCGGATGCGGCGCGTGAAGCAGGACTGGAGTTCTAATCAATGGTAGCCACCAAAACCGCGAAGCGGATCGAGACCAACAACCTGAATCTGAAAGAGCAGGTAGTCTCGATCAATCGCGTCACCAAGGTCGTCAAGGGCGGCAAGAATCTGAGCTTTTCGGCTCTCGTTGTGGTCGGCGATCCGAACGCGAAGATCGTCGGCTTCGGCACCGGCAAGGCCAAAGAAGTCCCGGCCGCCATCAAGAAGGGAATCGAGGCGGCCAAGAAGAATCTCCGAAAGATCAACGTTCTCGAGACCACCATTCTGCATCCGGTGCTGGGCCGCTTTGGGAGCGGCCTGGTACTGCTGAAGCCTGCTCCGGCCGGTACCGGCGTGATCGCAGGTGGACCGGTGCGCGCCGTCATTCAGGCCGTGGGAATTCCGAATGTGCTTACCAAGTCGATCGGCTCGCACAATCCCCACAATGTGGTCAAAGCCACCATCGTTGCGCTCGAACAATTGCGCGACAAAGCCGCCGTCGCCGAACTGCGCGGATTAACGATTGACAAGCTCGGTTAAGGATCTCGCCCATGGCTGACGCACTCATCAAAATCAGACTCATACGAAGTCCGATCTGCACGCCGGAAAAGCACAAGAAAATCGTGCGCGCGCTCGGACTCAAGAAGATGAACCGAATCGTCGAGCGGCCCGACACACCGGGCTTTCGCGGCATGGTGGCGAAAATCCCACACCTGCTCGAGATCGTCAAGGATTAACCAAATGAACCTCAGCAATCTGAAACCACCGGCCGGCCAAAAGCACAAAAAGCAGCGCGTTGGCCAAGGTATGGGAACCGGACGCGGCAAATACTCGGGCCGTGGCGCCAAGGGTGCCCGATCGATCTCCGGCTACAGCATGATGCGCGGTTTCGAGGGCGGCCAGATGCCTCTCCACCGCCGTCTCCCCAAGCGCGGCTTCACCAACATCTTCCGCAAAGAATACGCAATCATCAACATCGGACGGCTGGAGCAGTTTGAAGGCGACACGTTCAATCCCGATCGCCTGATCGAGCTAGGCATCGTCAAAAAGCTCGGCGTCGGCCTGAAAGTGCTCGGCAGCGGCGAACTGACCCGCGCCATCACCGTCCACGCCCACGTCTTTTCGAAATCGGCCCTGGAGAAAATCCAGAAAGCCGGCGGTACAGGAACAGTCATCGGAACCGAAGAGGAATCGGGCCGCGAATAAACGCAAATGGACGCAAATCTCATTCGCGTGCATTCGCGTTCATTTGCGGCTGATAATCTTTTATGAAGTTTTTTGAGGCGGTCGCGAATATTTTCCGGATTCCGGACCTCCGGAAGCGGATTCTCTTTACGCTCAGCATGCTGGCCATCTACCGGCTGGGCGGTCACATCCCCACGCCCGGAATCGATGCCAACCGTTTAGCCGACTTCTTCCAGCGCAATCAGGGAACCCTGTTCGGGTTCATCGACCTGTTCAGTGGCGGGATGTTCCGGCGGCTGACGATTTTCGCGTTGGGAATCATGCCGTACATCACGGCGTCTATCATTCTGCAGCTGCTCACGGTAGTAGTCCCTACATTAGAGAAACTTCAAAAAGAAGGTGAGTTGGGAAGACGCAAAATCACGCAATGGACGCGCTATTTGACCGTTATTCTTGCGTTAATGCAGTCTTTTGGTATCGCTTTGGGCCTGCAGCATTCCGACGGTGGGTTCGTTTTGAATCCGGGGATTGGATTCATTCTGATGACGATGCTCAGCCTGACCACCGGCACCGCCTTCATCATGTGGCTGGGCGAGCAGATCACGGAACGCGGAATCGGCAACGGTATGTCGCTGCTGATCTTCACTGGCATCGTGGTCGGGCTGCCGAACGCGATTAATAACATCTACACCAACGTCTTCATCGTCAAGCAGTGGACGCCCATCCACCTGATTGTGATTCTGACCATGATGATCGCGGTGGTCGCCTTCATTGTTCTGGTGGAGCGCGGAGAGCGCCGCATTCCGGTGCAGTACGCCAAGCGCGTGGTGGGACGCCGCATGATGGGCGGCCAGTCCACGCATCTGCCGCTGAAAGTAAACGCGGGCGGCGTGATCCCAGTGATCTTCGCTTCTTCGCTGCTGGCCTTTCCGCAGACGCTGGGACAGTGGCAGTACGTAAAATCGAGCCCGTTCCTGAGCTCCATGTTGTCGTCGATCGGCAATTCGCAGCCCTTGTATTACCTGTTGTTTTGCGTGCTGATCATTTTCTTCTGCTTCTTCTACGTGTCGATCATATTCAACCCGAATGAAGCCGCGGACAACATGCGAAAATATGGCGGATTCGTTCCCGGCATCCGGCCTGGCAAGAATACCGCCGACTACATGAACAAGATTCTGACCAAGATTACGGTAGTGGGCGGCCTCTACCTATCGATCCTGTCGCTGATACCGCAGATCATGATCTCGGGGATCAAACTGAACCGGCTGCCTGGTATTGGCAACTGGATCGACACCTACTTCCCCCGCTGGCTGCTGGATGGCTTGAACGTCAATTTCTTCTTCGGCGGTACTTCTCTGTTGATCGTGGTTGGCGTGGCGATGGACACGGTCAACCAGGTGGAAGCGCAGTTGATCATGCGGCACTACGAAGGCTTTACGCCGCGTGCGGGGCGCATTCGCGGCCGGCGCAGCAGCTCCTAAATGAATAATTTCTTCACCGAGTGGCACAGCCATTCCTGGCTGTGTTGCACTTTGGGAGACGATCTTAACACCAACACACTCTCGGAATCCCTCCTGTGGTGCGAGGTAGAGTGGAGCAGACCGTTGGCCTGCCAAGCAGGCGAAACCGCCTGCTCCACTCGCTGCTTTTCATCGCCTTTAGTCGGCGATCCAGCGCCCATAAAAACAGGCAAGAATGCCTGTGCTACGAAATGACGGGTTCCTACGGCGGCCGCAAGGCTATCATTCTGTTTGGGCCGCCGGGCTCAGGCAAGGGAACCCAAGCCAAACTGCTCCGCGCCTGCATGGGCGTGCCGCACATTTCCACGGGCGACATGTTGCGTGCCGGGGAGAATCTCCCACCTCGTGTCCGGGAAAAGATGCATGCCGGAATCCTGGTCTCGGATGAGTTGGTCAATAATCTGGTGAAAGAGCGTATTTCCCGTAGGGATGCAGCCCAGGGATTCATTCTCGACGGCTATCCGCGGACTTTGGTGCAAGCGGAGGTCTTGACCGCGCTGCTTTCCGGACGGCAAATGCCGCAACTGGTGGTCCATCTAAAGGTAGACTATAATAAAATTATCGCCCGGCTGGCAGGACGGCGGGAGTGTCCGGTTTGCGGGACGCTCTACAGTCTGAATTCGAACCCTCCAAAAGTGGCAGACATTTGCGATCGCGATGGCGCGCATTTGCGTATGCGTGACGACGATAGCGAGCCGGTAGTCCGGCAGCGCCTCGAAGAGTATGAGCGCCGGACTAAGCCTTTGCTCGATTATTTTGAAACGGCAGGGGTACCGTGCTTCAGCGTGGATGGTAGTGACGGCGCGCCGGAGGCGATCTCGCAGCGAATCTGCGGGCTAGTTTCGGCGAGAGGGCAATGATCATCCGGAAGAACGCGGGCGAACTGGAACGGATGCGCCGCAGCGGGTTGCTGGTTTGGAAGATCCTGCAGGACTTGGCTGGCATGGTGCAAGAGGGCGTCAGCACGCAGGATTTGGAAGCGGCGGCGGAGAAGATGGTCAGGGATGCCGGGGCCCGGCCGGCGTTCAAGGGTTACTTCACCGAGGCTGCGGGAACGAAGTATCCGTATGTGCTATGTACGTCGGTAAACGACGAGATCGTTCACGGGATGCCGTCGTCGAAACGAAAACTGAAAAAAGGCGACATCGTTTCGATCGATACGGGCGTTCAACTGAACGGTTATTTTGGCGATTCGGCGGTGACGGTGGGGGTTGGCGAGGTGAGCGAGCAGACCAAAAAGCTTCTCGCGGTGACGAGGGAGGCGCTGGAACTGGCGATCGAAAAGGTGCGGGAAGGGAACCGGCTGTTCGACGTTTGCGGCGCCGTGCAAAAGCATGTAGAAGGGAATGGGTTCTCGATAGTCCGCGAGATGGTGGGCCACGGGATTGGAACCAAGTTGCACGAAGAGCCTCAGGTTCCGAACTACGTGGACAAGCGGGGCGAGAATCCGCGGCTGCGTGAAGGTATGGTTTTGGCGATCGAGCCGATGGTGAATGCCGGCAAGGCGGAAATGAAAACGCGGGCGGACAAGTGGACCGCGGTGACGAAAGACGGTTCGTATTCCGCGCATTTCGAGCATTGCGTCGCGGTGACGTCGAATGGGCCATGGGTGTTAACGCGACCGTAGTGGAGTTGTTGCCGAGCGGGATCGCGCGGGTGAAGCTGGAGAATCAGGATTTGGTTCTCGCGCATGCCGCCAGCGCAACGAAAGTGAATTTTGTCAGGTTGAGGCCGGGAGACCGGGTGGAGCTGGAATTATCCGCGCAGGACAAAACGCGCGGGCGGATTTTGAGACTGATTTGACATTGAAAGGTGGCGCAGGCATTTAGCCTGTGTAATAACAAATGAAGGTAAGAGCTTCAGTCAAGAAAATGTGCGACAAGTGCAAGATCGTCCACCGCTATGGCGTGGTGCGCGTGATCTGCACCAATCCGAAACATAAGCAGCGGCAGGGATAAGGGAAAATCGAATCATGGCGCGTATTGCAGGCGTGGACTTACCAGCGAAGAAGAGGGCCGATATCGGCCTCACTTATATTTATGGAATCGGGCGAACGCGCTCGCTTTCGTTGTTGCACCGGGCCGGTGTGGATCCCACCAAGAAGGTTTCGGATCTCACGGAAGACGAAATCAATCACGTCCGTACGCTGATTGAAAACGAAGGCGCGGTTGAAGGCGATCTACGCAAAGAACTTTCGATGAACGTCAAGCGTCTCATCGAAATGGGATCTTACCGGGGCTTGCGGCACCGTCGCGGTCTTCCGGTCCGAGGCCAACGCACCCACACCAACGCGCGCACGCGCAAAGGCCCGCGGCGCGGCACGGTCGCTAATAAGAAGAAAGCCTCGGCGAAGACCTAAACCGGAGACAGAATGGCAAAAGCCCCAGCGAAAACAACCAAAAAGAAAACCTTCAAAAAGAAGGAAAAGAAGAACGTCCCCACCGGCATCGTGCACGTGCAGGCGTCGTTTAACAACACAATTGTGACGTTCACCGATCAGGTTGGCAATGTGCTGGCTTGGTCCAGTTCGGGCTCCCTGGGGTTCCGTGGCTCGCGCAAGGGCACGCCCTTCGCCGCTCAGCAAGCTTCCATGACGGCCGCCAACAAAGCGAAAGAGTTTGGCCTGCGAGTGGTTGAAGTGCGAGTGAGCGGCCCTGGTTCCGGCCGCGAGTCCGCCGTTCGCGCGCTTCAGACCGCTGGAATTGAAGTGCGCTCCATCAAGGATCGTACCCCAATCCCGCACAACGGCTGCCGGCCCCCAAAGAAGCGCAGAGTTTGACGCGTGGCGTAGGCCTTCAGCCTGCGCATAACGTTGTTTTTAAGCAGGACGAAGGCTCTTTAGAGCCGTAAACTGCACCTTATCTGAAAATGAGGAAGGTTAATTAACTTGAATGGCTAGATATATCGGTCCCGTCTGCCGGCTGTGCCGCAGAGAGGGCATGAAACTGTTCCTGAAAGGCGAGCGCTGCCACACGGAGAAGTGCGCGATTGAAAAGCGCAACTTCGTTCCCGGCCAGCATGGCAAAGCCCGCAAGCCCAAGATTGTCGGCTATGGTCTCCAGCTTCGCGAGAAGCAGAAGGCGCGCCGGTATTACCGGCTGCTCGAGCGCCAGTTCCGGAATCTTTTCGAAAAGGCCGCCCATCAAAAAGGTATTACCGGCGACAATCTTCTGAATATGCTGGAGCGCCGCCTGGATAACGTGATCTACCGCATGGGATTTGGCACCAGCCGGGCACAGGCCCGCCAGTTGGTTCGTCACGGTCACCTTTTGGTGAATGGCAAGAAAGTGGATATTCCCTCGTTCGGCGTCCGCCCCAACGACACCATCGAGGTGCGCGAGAAGAGTAAGAACAATCCAACGATCCTGGCAGCCCGTGATGCCACGGCGCATGCTCCTTCGCCTAATTGGATCGAATTGGATCGCGATGGGCTGCGCGGCCGCATTCTGCAGCAACCGAAACGTGAAGACTTGGTCCAGATTCAACTGAATGAGCAGTTGATAGTCGAGTTGTATTCAAAATAGACCGAGCCGCGCGCGCAAGCAAGCGGATTTCGTGTAAACGAGGGAATTACAAAATGTTCAAAGGGTTTCAAAAGCCGAAAAGATTAGTCGCCAATACCGAAACGCTCAACGAGCGCTACGGAATGTTCACCGCCCAGCCGTTCGAGCGTGGATTTGGATCCACCATCGGCACTGGTTTGCGCCGCGTGCTCTTAAGCTCCATCGAAGGCGCGGCGATTACCGCCGTGCGCATCGACGGCGTTGCGCACGAATTTAGTCCCATCCCGGGCGTCGTCGAAGACGCCACGGATATCATCCTGAATCTGAAGCAGGTGCCGTTCAAGATGAGCGGAGAGGGCACCCGAATCGCCCGGCTCAAGGTCGAACAGCCCGGTGAGGTGATGAGCAGCCAGATCGAGACCGACCACGACGTGGAAGTTCTCGACCGCAACATGCACATCGCCACCATCGGCGAAGGCGGCAAGCTGACCATAGAAATGCGGCTCAAATCCGGCCGCGGTTATGTCAGCGCCGACCGCAATTATGAAGAGGATCTGGCCCTTGGCTACATTCCGATCGACTCAGTCCATTCGCCCGTGCGCAAAGTCAATTTCAGCGTGGAAGCCGC
Source organism: Bryobacteraceae bacterium (assembly GCA_051000095.1). Classification (GTDB taxonomy): domain Bacteria; phylum Acidobacteriota; class Terriglobia; order Bryobacterales; family Bryobacteraceae; genus JBBSHP01. The sequence goes on from JBPCOQ010000160.1 coordinate 15,525, forward strand.
GCGTCTGGGACAGATGACCGACTACGACAAGCTGACGCTCGAGGTTTGGACCAACGGCGCTATCTCGCCGCAAGACGCCATCGGCCAGGCGTCGAAGCTGCTGAAGGATCACATGACGATCTTCATCAATTTCGAAGAACTGCCGGAATCCGCGGACGAGCCGGCCGAGCGCGCCATGAACCAGATGAACGAAGTGCTCAACCGCTCCGTCGAAGAGTTGGAGTTGAGCGTCCGTTCCTACAATTGCCTCAAGAACGCCAACATTCAAACCATCGGCGACCTCGTCCAAAAGAGCGAAGCGGAGATGCTGCGCACCAAGAATTTCGGGCGCAAGTCACTCAATGAGATCAAGGAAATTCTGGGCAATCTCGGGCTAGGCTTCGGAATGAAGTTCGATCCGCAAGGCCGCTTAGTCTCGCCTCCGGGCGGAGTCCAACCCTACGTGCCGTCTGGTGACGAGCCCGAATATGACGAGATGGTTGAAGAGTCATGAGGCATCGGGTAGCCGGATTTAAACTAAAGCGCAACGTCAGTAACCGCCGGGCGCTGCTTCGCAACCTGGTAACCAGCGTTATCGAAAACGAGCGTATCGTGACCACGGTCCCCAAGGCCAAAGCGGCGAAGCCGCTCGTCGAGAAGATGATTACTTTGGCCAAGCAGGATACTCTGCACGCGCGCCGCCAGGCGGCTTCGTTCCTGCAAACTCCCGAGAGCGTCAAGAAGCTCTTTGATAAACTCGGGACGCGCTTCGGCCAACGCAACGGCGGCTATACCCGCGTAGTGCGCCTCGGCTGGCGCAAGGGCGATGGAGCCGAACAAGCTATGCTCGAGCTCGTCGGCTCAGAGCTCGTTAAACGCGCCGCGGACCGTGCTAAACGCCGTGAAGAACGCCTGAAAGCTATCAAAGAAGGCCGCGAAGGCGGAGAACCCGAAGAAGAATCCTAAGACCGTGGGGCAGGCGATCTTGTCGCCTGCCTCCCTGCTAGCAGTACAGCTCCCAAGCTCACCCCGAATCCCGCCACCGCATCGACGGCATAGTGATATCTCCCGTAAACCGTCGCAATCGCCACGCTCACCGCGTAAAACAGCATTCCCCAGCCGATCCACCTCCGCTCCGGAAGAAACAGCATCAGCGCCCAGGCCGCCGCAAACGCCGATGACACATGCGCGCTCGGAAACACACTCGAGTGAATGCCATATCCACGCAACAGCCAAAGATTCAACTCGCGAAATGGCGTGACTACGCAAGGCAAGTCCACTCCAGGGAAAACCGTTCGCGGCGGAGCCGAGGGGAAATACGGAAACAGCGCATATGCCGTTAGCGTTCCGGCTAGGTAAAGGACCAGGACTCGATCCACCACCTCTCGCTTATTGCACGCATACACCATCGCAATCGTGAATGGCGCAACTGCGTACACCAGCAGATAACAGAGCTCGAAGTACGCGGGCAGCAGGGCTCCGGCGCTCTCGATAACTCTCCGCAGTCCCCAGTCGTTCAGTATCAGCCGGTCCCACACCACCCACGTATTCTCGAGGTGGAAATCGCGCTGCTTCGGTGTGAACCAGTCCATCTCCCGATAAGCCGTGAGCGTCAACGCCAGCGGAGCCCAGTCGCGCACATAGCTGAAGAACCACTTAGGCCCCCGAACTTCTCCTGCAGCCAGAATCACAATGATCGCGGCAGCCGTCAATAGTACCGAAACAGGCAGCCAGAGGAGCCCGGAGAGCGGCCGGACCCAAGCCGAAAGCAGCGCAACGTAGATAAAGAAAGTGAGGAGAACCCGCTCCGAAGCACGCAAACGCAGGCGGGTCCACACGCGAGCAGGATACCAGACATGCCCGCTATCGATTCACAATTTGGCTCAACGCCGTACATCCCTTCAGCTTGCGGGCGAGCAGCGCTTTCTTAACGCCCGATATGCCCTCCAGCCTCAACGCGGGCGCGCGGACCGCCAGAGCCTCAATCGTCGAAGCCTGGCAATCCCCGGCGGTGAACCGGTCGATATCCATCACTCCCGCGACCGCCAGATCCAGCGCGTTCATGCCGCCCGGTGTCTTTGCGAGCGGGTCGGCGCCGCGATCGAGTAGCGTGTTCACGATGTTGGTATACCCGTATCCCGCCGCCATCATCAGGGGGTTTTCGCCGCCATCACCGCGTTCGTTCACATTCGCTCCGGCTTCGAGCAGCGCGCGCACCGATCCAAGCTGCTGCTTATGAATAGCGTGCATCAAAGGCGTCCACCCATTCACGCCGCATCGTTGATTCGGATCCGCCCCCAAGTTGACCAGCACGGGAATCGATTCCACTGCCCCTGCCCGGGCAGCGCTCGAAATCGGTGTGATGCCGTGCGCGGCTTCCGCATTCACATTCGCACCGCCCGCGGCCAGGTTGCGGATTTGATCGATGTCACCCCGTCCCGCCGCCTCATTCAACGGACTACTCGGTCCCATGCCGCACCCGATCATAGTCACGATACACCCCGTCAAAGCCAATACACGATACATGTTCATCTCCTTCTCAGAGACAGTATATGCGAGTGTGCTTTGCAATGTAAAGAAAATTGTTTGGTAGAGGAGATGCTGCGCTACGCCCCTTCTTTTCCGAGACGCAGCAACTGCTCCGCGTGTTTCAAGGCTTCCGGCGTGACTTTCTGGCCCGACAGCATGCGGCCAATCTCACGAGTGCGAGCCTCGCCGGTCAGCTCCTCCACTTCTGCGACCGTCCTGCCCTTCAGCTCCCGCTTTTCCACTTGATAGTGATGATCCGCGAAGCCGGCGATCTGCGCCAGATGCGTTACGCACAGCACCTGGTCCGTTTCCGCGAGCTTCTTCAAGCGGCGGCCCACGGCCTCCGCGACGCTTCCGCCGATACCCGCGTCCACCTCATCGAACACTAAAGTCCGTGCTACTCCGGCGGGTCTCGTCCCCTGATTTATGCCCGGGTGATCCATGCCCGTGCAAGTCTTAAGAGCGAGCGCGATTCGCGATAGTTCGCCGCCGGATGCAACACGATCCAGGGGCCGTGGTTCTTCTCCCGGATTGGCGGAGATCAGGAACTCGACCTTGTCCGTCCCGCGCTCCGACCACGCTGCCGGATTCATTGCGATCCGGAACACGCTACCGCTCATGGCCAGCGACTTCAGCTCGCGTTTCACGCGCCCGGCCAGCTTTTCCGCGGATTCCACCCGCACCTTGGTGAGCTCCCCTGCAGCCCCAGCGTATCTTTCGGCCAACACCCGTAGCTCCGCGTCGAGTTTCGCTCTCCGCCCGGCCGCATTCTCAACCGTGTCGATCTCCGCGCGCACACCCTCCAGAAACCGCAGCACCTCCTCAATAGACGATCCGTACTTGCGCTTCAGCCGGTCGAGCGCGGCTAGTCTTGACTCCACTTGATCTAAACGGTCGGGGTCCGCTTCGAGCCGCTCCAAATAGCTTCGTAATTCCCCAGAGGCCTCGCCAACACCGATGTATGCCGACCGTAGGGTTTCGGCGGCAGCCTGCATACTGGCATCGATGCGGCACAACTCCTCCAATCTCTTAAGCGCAATGCCGATCTGAGCAGACGCGCTTTTCGGCTCATCATAGACAGCGGCGTAGGCGGCATTCGCGCTCTCGAGTAGCCGAGAGACGTTCTTCAGTACGGCACGCTCGTTCTCAAGGTTCCCCTCTTCGCCCGGCTTGGGAGCTACCGTCTCAATCTCTTTCCGCTGGAAATTCCACAGGTCCAGCAGCCGCAACTTTTCCTGCTCGGACCGGTCGAGCTCTTCCAGGGTTCGGCCCACCCGCTGCCATTCGCGAAACAGGTCCGCAACCGCACAGGCCAATTCGCCACACCCCGCAAACTCGTCCAACATGCGCAACTGGGTCTCGGATGAAAACAACAACTGCTGATCGTGCTGCCCATGTATATCGCCCAGATGCGGTGCCAGCTCTCGAAGCAGCGCCGACGTCACGGGGCGGCTCGCTGCGAACGCGCGGGACTTGCCACCCGCGAGAATCTCTCGCGCAATCAGCAGCTCGCCGTCTTCGGCTTCGACCCCAGCCGCTGTTAGAAGACCCGCGGAAGCCTCTCCGTGCGGCACCTCGAAGATCCCCGAAATTCGCGCGCGATCAGTACCCGATCTCACCATGTCGGCCGAGGCGCGCCCCCCGAACAGAAGCCCTAGTGCATCCACAACGATGGATTTACCGCTACCTGTCTCTCCCGTGAGCAGATTCAAGCCGTGATAGAACCGAATGCGAACCCGCTCGACGACGGCGTAATTCTCGACCACTAACTCGAGCAGCACTGGTGCGATTATAGCGGAGGCGTGTTTTAGGGGCGGCTCTATTCAGCCAAAGATTCAAGTAAGATCCAGTACTCACCTGATGATTTGTTCGGCCGTACCAAGTACGGTCCAAACTCTAAGTACCGTTGCCGAGCGCACTCGTTCACCCGGACACTGGAGAATGATGGAACGAACGCACCTCGAACAGTGGAAAGCGCGGGAGGTGGCGCGGCTTCTTGCCCTGGTCGAAACGGAGCGCCGCTACTATCAGGATATCGTCGCATCCCTACCTGTCGGGCTTCTGGTGTTGGCTTCGGACCTGAGTATCGTTTCATCCAACCGCGAGCTTCGGAAGATCTTCGGCCTGCGCAGCGGGGATCCGATCCGCGGCCGGCTGGACACTCTGCTCCCGGAGACTGTGCTCGATCAGGTGAGGGACGTTCTGAAAACCGGCAACCCTCAGAACAACCTGGCTGTACACAGCGAGCGCGACGGCGGCAAACACCTGCGGGTCTCGATTCAGTCGATCCGGAATTGGGATGACGAGACCGAGCAGGAAGCGCTCGTCACAATAGAAGACGTTTCGGACATCTCGCCGCCGCCTCTCGCGGCGCTTTCGTCGACGAAAACTCAATTGGACACTGCCGTGCTGCCTGCTTCCGAAGTGCTCGGGAATCTGGAGGCAATCGTCTGGGCCGTAGAGCTGCCCAGTAAACAGTTTCTGTACGTAAACGAGAAAGCGGAAGAGTTGCTGGGCTATCCGGCGGAACATTGGCTCAAGGCACCGGGGCTCAAGGTCCCGGGATTTTGGGAGGAGCGCATTCATCCGGAGGACCGCGAGTGGGTCCTGGAATCTTACGATCGCGCAATCGAAAACTGGAGCCGGCATAGTTGCGAATACCGGGCCCAAACGGCGTATGGACGGGTGGTCTGGCTGCGTGAGACCGCGCGGCTGCTGCTTGATCAGGATGGGCAGACCAAGCACCTGATTGGCATCGCAGTCGAAGTGGGCCAACGCAGGATGCTTGAAAATCAGGTCATTCAGTCGCAGCGCGTCGACGCCCTCGGCAAACTCGGTAACCGGGTCAGTAATGAGATCAACAATTTGCTGATGGTCGTTTCCGGCTACGGAGAAGAGCTGGTACACGGGTTGCCCGCGTCGCACCCGTTGCACTCAGACCTGCAGGAGATCTTGTCAGCTACCGACCGTTTGCGCGGCCTTGCTAATCAGCTTTCACTGTTCAGCCGCCGGCCGTCTGCCGCCCCATCGCCCCTCGATCTCGGTGCGTTCATAACCAGGATCGAGCCTGTCCTGAAGAACGCCTTGGGCGATAGGATTCTGCTTGACCTGAAAATGTTCCCGGCCACAATCGGCGTTCACGCCGATCCCGCCCATTTAGAGCAGTTACTCACAGCCTTGGCGCAGCGCGCCCGGCGTGAGATGGTGGATGGCGGCAAGCTCTCCATCGAGTGTTCGCACCTCGAAATCACGGAAGATCTTCGCCGCGACGAAATCGCCTTACGGCCCGGCCTCTATGGGGTGATCGCAGTCGAAGATACCGGACCCACACCCGATCCGGAAGCCCGGGCCGCCATTTTTGAATCGATCGCCACTCCACGGGAGGCAAAAGACGACACCGACGCGATTCTTTCGCGCATTTATGGATTTGTCAGGCATTGGGGCGGCGACATCTCCGTCTCGGTGAATTCACCTCACGGAGCAGTCTTTGAAATTTTCCTGCCGCGTGTGGGCGAATCTGCCGGGGCGATTCCGCCGGCTTCTCCAAACGCTGAGCCGGTCGAGCAGCAAGATCCGCCTGAGCGGGAACGCGAAGACGCGCCGCTCGAGCCCGCTCCAGAGCCCGAGCCGGTTCAGGAAACCATCCTTATCGCGGAGGAGGATGCCGGTATCCGCGCGCTCGTCAAGAAAATACTGCGCCGGCAGAACTACACCGTGCTTGAAGCAGGGTCGCCCGATGAGGCGCTCAAGGCAGCGGCCGAGCATACCGGCAAAATCGACTTGGTGATTACCGATGTGTCGGCCGCGCAGCTCGACGGCGAAGAGCTTGCCCAAAAAGTGATGGCGCAGTATCCCCAGGCGCGCATCCTTTACCTGTCCGGATACACCGACGACCCCTCCGCGCAAGCTGCCGATGTTCCCGACGGAGCCGCGTCTTTGCAAAAGCCGTTCACTCTTGGTTCGCTTCTGAATAAGGTAAGAGAGGTACTCGAGCTCCAGCCGGAATCAGCGCCTTCTACGCCGCCGTATCTAACGGCCGGTTGTGAACCAACGTCAACCGGTCCGTTAGCCTCGGAATCACCGCACTGAGCACATCCTCCACCCGGTCCGCTAACACAAACTGGGTGTCGTTGCGGACTTGCTCGGGCAACTCTCGCAGATCCTTCTGATTGGCACGCGGCAGAATGATCCGGTTGATCCCGGCGCGCCGGGCCGCGAGTATCTTCTCCTTGATGCCCCCGATCGGAAGAACCAGGCCCGTCAGCGTGATCTCGCCCGTCATGGCCGTATCGCTGCGCGCCGGTAGCTTGGTGTAGAGCGAGGCCAGCGCGGTCGCCATCGTTACACCAGCGGATGGACCGTCTTTGGGAATGGCTCCCGCCGGCACGTGTACGTGCACGCCAGCGGTTTTGAAGAGTGACGGATCGATGCCGAAATCCTCCGCGTGCGACCAAATATAGCTTTGGGCCGCTTTGGCCGATTCCTGCATCACTTCGCCCAATTGACCTGTGAGTGTCAGGCCCTTGCCGTCCGGTAGCAGAGTCGCTTCAATGTACAACACGTCGCCGCCGGCCTCGGTCCACGCCAAGCCTGTCCCGACACCCGCCGGAAGATCGCGCCGCATCTGCTCCGGATTGAATTGCTCCGGACCCAGCATCTCGACCAACTCGCCGGGACCGATCGTAACCGGCTCCGTCTTGCCTTCGGCGAATAACAGCGCCACCTTGCGCGCCACCCGTCCGATGCCCCGTTCCAGCCGCCGCAGACCCGCCTCGCGCGTATAGCCGGAGATCACCTTGCGCAGTCCGTCATCGGTTAAGATGCACTGCTCCGCCGTAAGACCAGTCTCTTTCAACTGCCGCGGAATCAGGTAGCGGTGCGCAATCTCCATCTTCTCGTCTTCGCTGTAGCCGGACAGCCGCAAAATCTCCATGCGGTCGAGCAGCGGCTGCGGAATCGTATCGAGCGCATTCGCCGTGGTTACGAACAACACCTTCGAAAGATCGAACGGCAGATCGAGATAGTTGTCGCGGAACGTCTTGTTCTGCTCAGGATCGAGAATCTCAAGCAGCGCATGCGCCGGATCGCCCCGGAAATCGTGGCCGAGCTTGTCCACTTCATCGAGCATCAGTACCGGATTGTTAGCGCCCGCGCGTCGCATCGCCTGGATCACCCGGCCAGGCATCGCTCCAATATAGGTTCGCCGATGACCGCGCAATTCGGCTTCATCATGCAACCCCCCCAGGCTCATTCGCTCGAACTTGCGATTCAACGCGCGCGCGATCGATTGGCCCAGCGAAGTCTTTCCAACTCCGGGAGGGCCGACGAAGCACAGAATCGGCGCTTTGGCATTCGGATTTAGCTTGAGCACGCCCAGATGCTCGAGGATGCGCTCCTTCACTTCTTTTAATCCGAAGTGATCCTCGTCCAGCACCTGCCGCGCTCTCGCGATATCGAGCGAGTCCTCGGTTTTCGTGTTCCACGGCAATTCCAGGATGTAATCGAGGTACGTGCGGATCACGTGATAATCCGGCGCTCCGGGCGGCAGCTTCTCCAGCCGGCCTAGTTCGCGCTTGGCTTCTTTCGCGACCTCTTCCGGAAGCTCGGCCTTTTCCAGCCGCTCCCGTAGCTGTTCCGCTTCGGCCTGATCGGAGCCCTTCTCACCAAGCTCCTGCTGGATGGCGCGCATCTGCTGGCGCAGCAGGTAGTCGCGCTGCTCTTTGCCCATTTCGGACCGCGCCTCGGTGTTGATCTTGTTGCGAAGCTCCAGCACTTGCACTTCGTGACTCAGATAGGTGTGGATCAGCCGCAAAGCTTCAACGCGCGAACCGGCTTCTAACAGCGTTTGCTCCTTATCCAGATCCAGGCTGAACATGGACGCCAGAACGTACGCCAAGCGCAGCGGATCTTCGTTGGCAGCCAGCAGCCGGGTAATTTCCGGAGAATTAGGTTGCGCCAACTGAATGGCCGCGGTCGCCAGCTCGAGGAGAGCCCCTTGCAGCGCCTCGATCTCGGGTGTCTTGTCTTCCGGCAAAGGCAACGGGAGAACCTTGGCGCGCAGGAACGGCTCAGAGTCGTCCAGCTTGATCAAGCTGACGCGCTCCATGCCGAGCACTAGAAGCTCCACCGTCGATTCGTTCGGACGCGACATCTTGCGAATGATCGCCTTGGTTCCGATCGCGTACAGGTCTTCCTGCTTCGGCGTCTCGACGGACGGATCGCGCTGCGAGAACAGGACAATCTCTTTTTCTTCCGTCGCAAGCGCCGCCTCCACCGCCGCCAGCGAAGAAGCGCGGCCAACGGACAGTGGCATCAGCAGATACGGAAACAGCACCGTGTTCTTGAGCGGCAATACCGGCAGTGTTTGGAGCTCTAATTTATCTGACATGATCTTCTCCCTCTATGACCGTTATCAATCGGACCAGCAGGATGCCGTCCCGCGCCTCCAGGATCATTCGCGCGGATTCGAGATTGGCTGGCATTTCGATCGTGCGTTCAAACCGGTTGTATGAAATCTCCATGGAGTAGTAGCTCGCGCCTTCTTCAATGACGGTGTCCCGCCGGAAGCCGCTCACCGATATGAAATGGCCACGCATGCTGACCGTCACATCGGAAAGGCGTACCCCGGCCAGATCGAACTTCAACAGCCAGCCATTGCGAGTGCGGTAGACATCGGCCAGCGGCCGCCAAACTACGGGCACCTCGGGTACGAACAGCGGCCAAACTTTTCTGAGCTCGCGCATTCTACCTGCTCCTTTTGTTAGATGCGGCTTGATAAAAAAAGAAGCAGCCGGGTTGAGTGCCGGCTGCTCAATTCAATTAACCTCTGCCTGCGTCGGGCCTGGAGTCAACCAAGCGCGGCTCTGTGGGGCAGGTGATCTTGTCACCTGCCAACGAAGAAGGTCACGAGTGAGCAGGTCAGCGGCCTGCCCCCACTCACTTACTCTACTTATTCGGAATCACCAGGAACTGCGTTCCCTGGCCCCGCTTCACCAGCAGCAGCGTTGAACCCGCGCCATCGCCCTGTCGAACCGCGGCATTGAATTGGTCCCCGGTACTCACGGGCTTGCGGTTCACCTGCTCGATTACATCGCCTTGACGAAGGCCAGCCTGCGCGGCGGGCGAGTCCTCATCCAGATCCGTGATAATGACACCTTTGGTCCCTTCCGGAATCTGAAGCTGCTGCCGCAGATCGGAGTTTAGGGCCTGTACCGAGACGCCCTGCATGGCGCCCTTTTCTCCTCTGCCCGGAATTGTGTTGGAGCTTTCACCGTTCGCCGCGGTCAGCGCCTTCATTTCGGCCAGGGTCAGAGCCACGTCTTTATACGACCCGTTCCGGAATATCTTCAGGTTCACGTTCGTGCCCGGGGCCATGCCAGCTACCTGCAGCCGGAATGCATTCACATCGCTCACCGGTGTTCCATTCACTGCCGTAATGACGTCGCCAACCTGCAGTCCGCTCGTGGCAGCCGGTGTGTTTGGCTCCACGGAGGCGATGGCAACACCCTGTAGATCCGCTTTGCCGAATGCTCGCGCCATGTCAGGCGAGATCTCCTGCGGAGTGATACCGATAAATCCGCGGCTCACCTTGCCGTGTTTCAGAATCTGGTCCATCACATTGCGCGCCAGGTTGATGGGGATCGCGAATCCGATGCCCTGGTTGCCACCCGTGTCGCCGGCCAGGATCGCGGTGTTGATGCCCACCAGTTCTCCACGCGTATTTACCAGCGCTCCACCCGAGTTGCCCGGATTGATCGAGGCGTCGGTTTGGATAAAATCTTCAAAGCGCTCGATCGCTCCGCCGAGATTGCGGCCGGTTGCGCTTACGATGCCCATCGTTACGGTCTGGCCGATACCAAACGGATTCCCAACCGCCAGCACTACGTCGCCCACCTGCGCATGCGAGGAATCGCTCAAGGACAGAACCGGAAGATTCTTCTGATCTATCTTCAGCACCGCTACATCGGTGTCTTTGTCCGTGCCGATCACCTTGGCCGGGAACTCACGCTTATCGGAGAACGAGACCTTCACCTGCGTGGCATCTTCTACGACATGGTTGTTGGTCAGAATATATCCTTCCGGACTCACCACCACTCCCGATCCCAAACTCTGGCTGCGGTGCTCGCGCGGCATCTGCGGCATCCGGCCGCCAAAAAACTGGCGGAAGATTGGATCTTCGAACATTCCGCCCGGGGCGCCTCTCTGCACCTTTACTATGTGGGTGGATGAAATGTTGACGACAGCCGGCATCACATGCTTCACCATCGGAGCAAAGGTGCCAAACGGCGCCTGCTCCGACACCGAAGCCGCGAGGGCTGTCGCGGGAGTAATCGGAACTTTGTAGCTGACCGTCGCAATCAAACCACCCGCAAGGGCCGCGATTACAAGCGTCAGGATCGCCGTGGTACGGCGAATGTGAAACGTGCGGTTCATAGGTTTATCTTTCCCTCTCAAAATCTTGGACGTGCGAAAGGTCCATCCGGTATGCGTCTATGTCAAGAAACAGAAACCATTTCTGTCTCAAATTGTAAATTGCCCGATCCGTTCAGATCGACATACAAGTGTTGATCTTCGCGGACCTCACCGGCCAGAATCCGGCGAGCCAATGGTGTCTCAATCTCGCGCTGAATCGCCCGCTTCAAAGGACGCGCGCCGTAGTTCGCATCGTAGCCCGACCGCACCAGAAAGCTGCGCGCCCGGTCCGACAATTCGATCTCGATATGGCGCTCGGCCAGACGTCTGCGCAATCCGGCGAGCTGTATCTCTACAATCTGCTTTAAATGCTCTTCCGACAGAGCATGGAATACGATAATCTCGTCAATACGGTTCAGGAACTCCGGACGGAAATGATGCCGCAACTCTTCGAGGACTGCATCCTTCATCCGGATATACCCCTCGCCCGCAAAGCTACCTTTATAATCCAAAATACGCGGACTCCCTACGTTGGACGTCATAATGACGATGGTGTTCTTGAAGTCCACCGTGCGCCCCTGTCCATCCGTTAGACGCCCGTCGTCCAGGATTTGCAACAGCACATTGAACACGTCCGGGTGAGCTTTTTCGATCTCGTCGAATAGCACCACCGAGTACGGGTGCCTTCGCACCGATTCCGTAAGCTGGCCGCCTTCCTCATAGCCCACGTATCCCGGGGGCGCCCCGATCAATCGCGCCACCGAATGTTTCTCCTGGTACTCCGGCATGTCGATCCGGATCATGGCCCGCTCGTTGTCAAACAGGAACTCCGCTAAAGCCCGGGCTAACTCTGTCTTGCCCACCCCCGTGGGCCCCAAAAAGATAAAACTGCCGATCGGTTTGTTCGGATCCTTCAATCCAGATCGCGCCCGCATCACGGCTTCCGCCACGGCCAGCACGGCCTCGTCCTGTCCAATCACCCGCTTGTGCAATTCGCTCTCGAGCTGCAGCAGCTTGCGCATCTCGCCTTCGAGCAGCTTCGAGACAGGAACGCCGGTCCAGCGGCTCACCACCTCGGCGATATCTTCCTCGTCCACTTCTTCCTTGAGTAGCTTGGTTCCAACCTGCTTCTCGGCCAGCTTCGACTGCTCGGAGGCGAGCTGCCGCTCCAGGTCAGCCAGCTTGCCGTATTTCAGCTCGGCTGCCTTATTCAGGTCGTATTGGCGCTCGGCTTTGTCGATGTCGATCTTAGTCTGCTCCAACTGCTCGCGCAAAGCGCGCAAGCGCTGCACGCCTTCTTTCTCGGCCTGCCACTGCGCCTGCAATGCGCTCGCGCTCGATTTCAAATCGGCTAATTCTTTCTCAATTTTAGAGAGCCGGTCTTTCGAGCCCACATCCGATTCTTTCTTCAGAGCTTCCCGCTCGATCTCGAGTTGCATTGTCCGGCGCAGGATCTCGTCCAGCTCCGAAGGCATGGAGTCGATTTCGGTACGCAGTCTCGCAGCCGCTTCATCCACGAGATCAATCGCTTTATCCGGCAGAAAACGGTCCGAAATGTAGCGATTCGACAGTACCGCCGCGGCCACCAGCGCGGAGTCCTTGATCCTTACGCCGTGGTGCACTTCATATCGCTCGCGCAAGCCGCGCAGGATGGAGATCGTGTCCTCCACGCTCGGCTGGTCCACCAGTACGGTCTGGAAGCGGCGCTCCAGGGCGGCATCTTTCTCTACATACTTTCTGTATTCATCGAGTGTCGTCGCCCCGATGCAATGCAACTCGCCGCGCGCCAGCATGGGCTTCAGCAGGTTGCCCGCATCCATCGCGCCTTCCGCTTTGCCCGCGCCCACGACCGTGTGCAGCTCATCGATAAACAGAATGATCTGGCCTTCGGAGGACTGCACCTCTTTCAGCACGGCCTTCAAACGCTCTTCAAACTCGCCCCGGAACTTCGCGCCCGCAATCAGCGCGCCCATGTCGAGCGATACGACCCGGTGGTCCTTTAAGCCTTCCGGCACGTCGCCGCGGACGATCCGCTGCGCCAAGCCTTCCACGATCGCGGTTTTGCCTACGCCCGGCTCACCGATCAGCACCGGGTTATTCTTGGTCCGCCGCGACAGCACCTGGATCACTCGCCGGATCTCTTCATCGCGCCCAATCACCGGGTCCAGCTTGCCTTGCGCGGCCAGTTGTGTAAGATCGCGCCCGTATTTTTCGAGGGATTCGTAGGTCGCCTCAGGATTTGCGCTCGTAACCCGCTGGCTGCCTCGTACCTCCTGCAGCGCGCGCATCAGGCGCTCGCGCGTAATCCCGAATTCATGGAACAGCTTCCCGGTAGTGCCTCGCTCAACCGACGCGGCGAGCAGAAGGTGCTCCACCGATACATACTCATCCTTGAGAGCTTTGGCCTCGTCCGCCGCCTGCTCCAACATTTTCTGCAGACGTCCCGTGACGTAAACCTGGTCCGGCGTTGCCGCCGGGCCGGATACTTTGGGCAACTTCTCGAGTTCCCGCTCGAAACGGGATTTAAAGGCCTCGACGTTGACGTCCGATTTGTGAAGGATGGAAGGCGCTAAACCGCCTTCCTGCTCAAGCAAGGCTGTCATCAAATGCTCTATGTCCACCTGCTGGTTCCCGTAGCGGACGGCTTTCGATTGGGCAGCCCGGATTCCCTCCTGAACTTTTTCAGTGAATTTGTTGAAGTCCATATCACTATCTTAGTGTGACATAATCAACTAAGCTAAGCATAACATCAGCATCACGCTAGTGCAAGTGTCTTCTCGATTGAATGAATGAAAAATAATTGATCGAGATCACATCCGTTATCCACCGTGACAAGTACAATCTACAAGGGGCCCCATAGGCCACTTAAAAAAGGAGATCATAATGAATCGCAGAAAGTTTGGGATCGCTCTCGGCGCGGCTATCGCAGGTTTGACAGCAGGCGCAGCTCTCGCACAGGACACTCCTCCTCCGGCTACCGATACGCCGAAAAAGGGCAAGAAGACGAAGACCGCCAAGCATGATTGCAAGGGCATGAACGCCTGCAAAGGTCAGGGCGGATGCAGCTCCAGCGATAACGGCTGCAAGGGCAAAAACTCGTGCAAGGGCAAAGGCGGCTGCGGCAAGAATTCCTGTAAAGGTCATTAAGCCGTTTTCTAAATAGCACCGGGCAGGCTAAAAAAGCCTGCCCCACTCTTTTCAAAAGGAGCGTGTCCTTTGAGCACTGCCGCCCGAATTGCCGGACGGGGATTGCGGCTCGCCGGAGCGCTGGCGTTTCTCGCCCCCCTAATCACTCGTCTGGTGATCGGCTTGACATTCCATCAAACCGGCCACGGCAAATTGCTCCATTTAGACAAAACCGCCTCGTACTTCACTGATCTGGGCATACCTTTTGCCAGCGCGAATGCCGCCTTTATATCCACTTTGGAGTTCGTCGGAGGCCTCTGTCTGATCCTGGGCCTCGGCACCCGCATCTTCGCGTTTCTACTCTCCTGCACCATGATCGTAGCTCTACTTACCGCGGAGCGGGGCCACTTCCTTGAGAAGTTCCCAACCGAATTAACCGACGTCACGCCCGTTGCGCTCGGCCTACCCTTGCTTTGGCTGGTCCTTTATGGACCGGGGTCATTGAGCATCGATCACTGGATTCGTAAGAAGCTAGGCATCCCCGAACAGAGAGATAATATTTAAAGGCTAGTTATGGCAAACAATCGTTGGGGTTATCCCGATCTAGGATTCGGCGTCGGCCTTCGCACCAAACATTACGACCACATTCTCTCCACCAACCCTCCGGTGGACTGGTTCGAGATCCTGTCCGAGAATTACATGGATACTGGGGGCCGGCCGCTGTACGTGCTCGATCAGGTGGCCGAGCGGTACCCCGTGGTCCTGCACGGTGTCTCGATGTCGGTGGGCAGTACAGACCCGGTGGACTTCGATTTTCTCGGGAAGTTGAAAGCGCTCGGCAAGCGCATCCACGCCCGTTGGATTTCCGACCATCTCTGCTGGACCGGTATCGCCGGGCTGAATGTTCACGACCTGCTGCCTATGCCCTACACGGATGAATCGCTGCGGCATACGATTGATCGCGTCCGCATCATTCAGGATTTCATGGAGCAGCCGCTGGTGCTTGAGAATCCGTCCACCTATCTGGAGTTCCGCAACTCTTCCTGGACGGAATGCGAGTTCCTGGCCCGGTTAGCCGAAGAGGCGAACTGCGGAATTCTGCTGGACGTCAACAACGTTTACGTGAGCGCCTTTAATCACGGCTTCGATCCGGTGGAATACTTGAACAAGATTCCCGGGGATCGCGTGGTCCAGATTCATCTGGCAGGCCACACCCACAAAGGCACCCATATTCTCGATACCCACAGCGCGCACGTAGTCGATTCGGTGTGGGAGCTTTACCGCCATGCCTACCAGCGCATCGGCGGCGTTGCAACGCTGCTCGAATGGGACGCGGACATTCCGGATTTTGAAGTCGTGCATGCCGAAGCGCTCAAGGCCCGGCACTATCGCGAGGCGCCCACGCTCGAGCTCGCCTATGCAAGCTGATCTAAATCTGATCAAAACCCAGCGCTGGATGCAGGAGTTCATTCTCGCGCCGGGCGAGCCGGAAGCGGCCTTGCAAGAAACGGCGCAGCAACTGGTCAAGCCGTCTGACATGCTCACCTCCCTCGAGCGGGTGGGCGTTTATCGCGGCATGTACCTGCTGAGGCTGGTGGAAGCGCTCGAGACGGACTACCCGGCCGTGCGCCATTTCCTCGGCGAAGATGGTTTCTACAACTTGGTAGCGCGCTACGTGGATCAATATCCCTCTCGAAGCTACAACCTCAACCGCCTGGGCGATCATTTTCCCGAATTTGTTAAGACGCAAGCGGATCTTCCGAAGCACGAATTTCTGTGCGATCTGGCCCGGCTGGAGTTAGCGTTGACGGAGGTGTTCGATGCTGAAGAAACTCCGGTGCTCACCCCGGAAGCCATCGCGGCGGTTCCGCCGGACGCCTGGGAAACCGCGCGCTTGCAGCCCATCGCGGCGCTCCGGCTGCTAGCCTTCGATTACCCGGTGAGCGCGTACCTGGGCGGCGTGGATGAAGAGAATCCGTTTCCTAAAATCCGCAGGCAGCCCACCTGGGTTCTGGCCTACCGCAACCAATTCCAGCAACATCGATCCACGCTTGGCCGCCCCGCGTTTGAATTGCTCCATGCTCTGATCGCCGGAGCGGCAGTCGGAGAAGCAGTCGACGGCGTGGCAACCTCCCAAAAGAAACTGTTCGGCTGGTTCCGCGATTGGATGGCGAACGGCCTGTTTCAGTCAATTCTTAGAGGCTGAGTTTGTGAGATCCGACTTATTTCAGCAACTTACGCCCAATGCCACTTACTTTGTGGTACGGCCCGACTTATCAGCGGCTTACGTTCGGCTTGCCAGCGTGGAGCAGGTCCCCGACCTGCTCGCAGGCGGTGTTTAGGGATTCGCCACGGGAACGCGAGCCGGTCGGAGACCTGCTCCACATTTTTGCAAAGACGTAAGTTATTGAAAATGTTTTGGTTCCGCTTAAGTACGTGGCATTGGGCGGTTTCGCCTGCCCGTGTTTTTGGAGAACAGGCGAAAGCGCCTATTCCACTCTGCCTTGCAGAGGGTGCGACTAAATGCCTTTTCGATCAGAATCAATGACTTCCGGCGATGCAGGAAAGTAAGTGACATTGGGCGGTTTCGCCTGTCCTCGATCAATGAAAGCGGGCCGAGGCGCGATCTCCGCCAAACACCGGTCGATCCACTGCTTGGTCAGCTTCTCCTGAACGCTGTTCTGCGACAACCGGGTTCGAAGATTACTGAAATCCACGTGATCGAGCGACTGGTCCTGGTTGAAACACGAGAACACCACAGTCTCTTCACCTGTGATCGGATCTTTGTGCAGTTGCAGGCACTGCGCGCAAATCTCTTTCATCATGCACTGCATGGGCGAGTTGATGCTGCCGATCGCCTTATGACCCGGTTTCAAGTACGGCGCGAGCACTCCATGCCGCGCCTGCGCAACAGCCCGCATCATGCCGTCCGAGCCAATGACAATGAGGCGATCGATCTCGCTTAGGGAAATCGGCGCCGGGCCCAAATCACCGCGCCCGTACGCTTCCATGGCGCGCACGATATCGCCCGCAAACGATCTGTCCTGCGGCCGCGTAGGCGTAAATCCGGGAGCCTCATCGCAGCACCACACGATCGCGTCGGCCGCCTTCTCGATCTCGTCCACTTTGTACCGGTCACCGATCTTTTTGTACCCAGCGAAATAAATCACCCGCGAGCCATTGGCGCGCAATGTCTGGCCGATGGAGAACAGGACGGCATTGCCGAGTCCGCCGCCCACCAGCAGAACCGTCTCGCCGCCGGGCGTCTCCGTTGGCGTTCCGGTTGGCCCCATCAGGATCACAGGCTCGCCGGGCTTGAGTAAACCACAGAGATCGGATGAGCCTCCCATTTCGAGCACGATGGTTGAGAGCAATCCTTTTTCGCGATCCACCGACGCTCCGGTGAGCGCCAAGCCCTCCATCGCCAGAGTAGTGCGGTCCACTCGCGTCGCGTAGGTTTCGAAATTTTGCAGGCGGTAGAACTGACCCGGCGCGAACGCGCGGGCCGCCATGGGAGCTTGCACCACTACCTCGACAATCGTCGGGGTCAATCGCATGACTTCCTGCACCACGGCGCGCATTTCGTGATTTAGGCGGCGGATGAGATCGCGCGGATCCGGTTGCGATGCAGGGCGCCGCGCCAGAAGACGCGAGACCACCGGATAGCCTTGTTTGGCGCTGCCCATGGCCTTCACCACATTCCCCGCAAACGACGGATGCAGATCGCCGAAGAAGCTGATCCCGCGCCCATCCTTGCGCAGCGACATCAGCACGCGTGCCGCGCTGGGCTTGGCCGATCTTTCCGGCTTCACCGGCTGTCCTTCTTCATCCACCGCCTGGAAATACCGGCCGTCCAGGAAAACATTGTCGGGATCTTCGCGCCCCAAGACGGTGTTGGGCTGCGTTCCCGCGGCCACTAGAATCGATCGCGCCGGGAGGACGACAGGTTCACCGGATGCGGAAATCCTGCCGGTCGTCTCGTCCGCGCGATGCCGGATCAGATGCAGAACCGAAGCATGGCCGTAGTGATCCACTTCGACCGATTCCGGAGTCAGGCATTCGGCAAACCGGACGCCCTCTTCGAGCGCTTTGGCGACTTCTTCATGATTTAGCGTATAGCTGGGCGAGTCAATCAAGCGGCGCCGGTACGCAATGGTCACGCCGCCCCAGCGGTTTAGCAGCTCGATAAAATCCGGCGCGCGATTCTCGCGAGCGGCTGCGGACCGTTCCGCACGAATGGCCCGCGCGTGGGAGATGAATTCATCCGCCGTCGCCGATTCCTCGGCCGTCCAACCCGCACGGACTTCGCGCTCGCCTTGGGCAGCAACCAATTCGTCGTACCGCTGCAGAAACTTTTCAATCTGCACCGGATAATAAGCCAGCGATTCGGTAGCGGTATCGATAGCCGTGAGCCCGCCGCCAATCACTACGACAGGTAGCCGGATCTGCAGGTTCGCGACGGAGTTTGTCTTTGCGGCCCCAGTCAATTGCAGCGCCATGAGAAAATCGGATGCCTGCCGTACACCCTTAGCCAAACCATTCTTCATCGGGATCACCGTGGGGCGGCCGGCGCCGGCGCACAAAGCCACGTGATCGAATCCAAGATCGAAGGCGCCATCCACCGTGAGCGTGCCGCCGAACCGGACTCCGCCGAACATCGCAAATTCCTCACGGCGCTCGAGGAGCAGCCGAATCACTTTAAGAAAGTTCTTGTCCCACCGGACAGTGATGCCGTATTCCGCCACCCCGCCGAATCCGGCCATGATGCGGTCGTCGAGAGATTCGCGAAGCTCGTCGATATCGCGAATCGGGCGGAACGGTTTGCGGCGCCCCAATGCATCGACGCCCGAAATATCTTGCGGCAGCGGCTCGATCTTGAGTCCATCGATCCCGGCCACCGTGTGTCCATCATTCATCAGGTGGTGTGCGAGCGTGAAGCCGGCCGGGCCGAGACCGGCAACCAGGACTGTATAGCCGGAAGCGGGGAGGGGCAGAGGCCGCGCAAAGTTGAGTGGATTCCAGCGCGTGAGCAAGCTGTAGATTTCGAAGCCCCAGGGAAGCTCTAAAACATCCTTGAGCGTTCGCGTTTCCACCTGCGGGATGTCCACGGGATCCTGCTTTTGAAATATGCACGACTTCATGCAGTCGTTGCAGATCCGATGCCCGGTACCCGCGCACATCGGGTTATCGATGGTGACGATTGCGAGCCCGCCGATCGAATAGCCGCGCTGCTTCACCAGATTCAGCTCGGAAATCTTCTCTTCGAGAGGGCACCCAGCCAGCGGGACACCAAAAACGCTGTGCTTGAACGTGCCGTTCTTCTCTTTCAGACCCGTGCGGCAACTGTCCTTGCTCTGGTTGTGGCACTTGATGCAGTACTGGGCCTGATCGAGAGCGTGCGCGAGATCCATGCCGGGATCGGTGAGGGCAAAACCTTCGCGATTGCGCCAATGATGATCCGGAAGCTGCAGCCTGGTAATGCCAGCCATCTCGATGGCTTCTACCGGCACCAGGTGTTGGAGATCGAGCTTGTGCGGAACTTTGAACAGAACGCCGTCTTTGTGTTTTCGTTTGCCCGCGGGTGATAGCGTAGCCCAGGCAGCGTAGCTCGCGGCGATTCCGAGTTTGTCGACGTTCTCCGATTCGTGCTCGAGCCAGCCTGCGACATGCTTAGCAAACGCCAACTCAGTCAAGGGCTCATCAAACCGCTTTTCCAGTTGCGTCGCGAGCGCTGGTCCGTCAATTAATGACGCCTGCTCTGTGGTGATGTTGGTGAGCGCCTTGCGTTGTACAAATTTGCGCTTCACTGCATACAGCGGAGCGAGATGATCGTGCCGGGCCTGCAGGGCTGCGACTTCCCGGGTTATTCCAAACAGCTCGCCAAGAAAATCCTCGACATGCGGGGCCAGATCCACGATCAGATCCGATGCAAGCGATTCCGGTTCAGCGCGAGCAGTCATCAGGCGGGAGCGCAACGACGCCTCCAGTGTTTCGAGAAAGATCGCATCCATGCGCGCCAGCCCCTGGCGCTCGTACAAATCCTCAAACGCAAAGCCAAATCCAAGAGCGAGCTGTTGGCGGTCTAAATCCATGAATCTTTTAGATGAAATTCAGGCAGAGAAAGCTGCAGACTGTAAAGCCATTTTACCAGGGTGTGACAGGCTTCAGCGGGAAAGACCGGATCGTCACCAGTATCAGAAGCTGAGTGGAGTGGGCGTTTCGCCCGCTCTGCGGCGTCACTTTGCCCCTGGGCAGGCAACTTTCAGGTTGATTCCAATCCAAAGAGTACTTTTTGGTTGCGCGATCTAACCTTTACAGCCGTGTCGATCAATTCCAGTTTTATCCCTGGCTTTGCCCGGCCCGCCGGGCAGTGGAACACGCAAGCGTGCCGGCCCGGCGCAAGATTGGGGAAGGCCGAACGGATCGGGAAGAACCCGGCGCTGGAGAGCGCATGACCTGTGACCAAACTGCGCCGATTCAATGCACCGGGGTAGTGAGCACGGCATGCCGGGAAGGTAATCTGCGTCAGCGGGGGTGGCCCGGATGGTCGGGGAGTCGCATACCCGAACGGCATCGGAAAAGATGGCGGACCACGCTTGCGTGCGTAGACGCATCTGGGCGCAGGAAAGGGTCAGAGGTACCGATGAAGCCGGGTAATGCCGGGGGAGGGAAGGGCCCTTACTTCTGGTGCGCTTGTGAGGAGGAAAGGCGCGGCGAATGAATCGCCAATACGGTGATCAAGCTAAAGCCATGGGGCCAACGCACCGGCCAGGGAGTGAGCCGGTCGAAGAGCATCAAGCGCTCCCTCACCCGATTTGCGGGCAGGCTAGTACATCGTACAAATAGTTCTTTATAATAAGAGAGTTTTTCTGATATGCTTAAGCATGTCGCGAATGGCTGCTCCGGTTCTGTTCGACTCCGATACGCAAGTCACATTGAAGAGACTAGTCCAA
>JBPCOQ010000168.1:0-61503 GCA_051000095.1 Bryobacteraceae bacterium
GGCCAGCGGCCGCTCTCACTTGTCCCTGTTTCGCACCGGGATGCTTCCTGGCAGATCCTCGAACCGCATTGGACCGTTTCTGCTATCACTGCGACGGTTTCGGCCCGCTATGCCGGCTACGTCCTGGGGGATCGCAATGCGGGTTCCGAGAATCAAGCCGTCGTGCGAAGTTCCTGCCTGCGGGACAGTGCCCTTGAATCAGATCCGCAAAGTGTGCTACGGTAACGAGTTAAGGCATCCAAATCGTCTCGCAACAGGCGATCCTGAAGTACTCGTTTTTCCTTCAATAAAAAATAGATGGACGCAACACTACACGATCTCGGTGGTCTTCTGCTAAAAGCCATACCGACCCTTATTCTTTTGGTGGTTGTAAACCTCTATCTGAAGTGGATGTTTTTCCGGCCGCTGGAAGGCGTGCTGGCAAAGCGACGCGAGATGACGGAAGGCGCGCGGGAATCGGCGAAGGCTCTGCTGCAACGCGCGTCCGAGAAAACAGCCGATTATGAGGCGAAGCTGCGCGAAGCGCGCGCCGAGATCTATCGCGAGCAGGAAGAAACCCGCCGCCGTTCGGTCGAAGACCAAACTAAGCGAATCGAAGAGGCCCGGCAGCACACCCAAACGCTGATCTTGCAAGCCAAGGTGCACATCGCGAAAGCCATGGTCGCAGCTCAACAAGAGTTGTCGGCGTCCAGTGAGTCCCTAGCGGACCAGATCGTAAACTCCCTGCTCCGTAGCACAGGCATTCTTGCCGGTGTGGTTCTTCTGAGTGTTTCCGCCTTCGCCCAGGAAGCCGGCGCGAAACCCGAAACGGCCGCCCCCGAAATGTCCGGCTGGATGTGGGTTAACTTCGCCATCCTCATTGCCGGCCTGGGTTATCTCGCGTTCAAAAACGCGCCCGCTCTGTTCCGCGCCCGCGACCAGGAAATCCGCCGTGGAATCGATGAAGCCTCAGCGCAGAAGGCCTTGGCACAGGAACGCGCCTCGGAAATCGACCAGCGGCTCGCCGGGCTGGAGGCGGAAATCGGCAAACTCCGCGAGGGCGTGACAGCGGAAATGGCCGCCGAGTCGGAGCGGCTCCGCCAGGACACCGAGCGGCTGCTGCGCCGCATCGAAGAGCAAGCCCAGCAGGAGATCGGCTTCCTGACGAAAGCAGCCAGCCAGCAGTTAAAGACCTACTCCGCGGGCCTGGCCTTAGACCTCGCCGCGCAGCGAATTCAACAGCGCATGAATCGCGAGACCCAGCATGCGCTGGCAGGCGAATTCATCAGCGGGCTGCGTCGCGCTGGCCTAAGTCGAAATTAGCTATGCAATCCGTCGTCGGATCGAGATACGCCCGCGCGCTGGTCGATTCCGTGATCGCTCCCGGCTCCGGTTGGAAGCCCGATGAAGTGGCGGCGCAGCTTCGCGCATTCGAGCAATTACTGGCGGACTCACCGGACCTGACTGCCGCTATGCTCACCCCGGCGATTCCTACCTCGCGCAAACGGGCGGTGGTGGGCAAGCTCGCGGACCGTCTGGGATTTAGCCGCATCGTTCGGAATTTCCTGTTCGTATTGCTCGACCACAAGCGCAACGCGCAGCTTTCCGAGATCCGGGAAAGTTTCGAGCGTCAGATCGACGAGCAGCTAGGCTACGTGCAGGCCGACATCGCTTCCGCCGAGCCTCTCGATCAGCGTGAGATCGCGGATTTGCAGGCCGAGCTCACGCGCCTCAGCGGGAAACAGATCCTGCCGCATTTTTCGGTTGACCCAGCGCTGCTGGGCGGAGTGGTGGCGCGGGTCGGGTCCACGGTATACGACGGTTCCCTTCGCGGCCAGCTCGAGCAGATGCGGCGGCACTTCGCGCAAGAAGCGGCGGATTATAAGGCGGGAATTTAGGTATGGCTCAGATCAGAGCGGATGAGATCGCCAGCGTACTGCGCGGCGAAATCGAGAACTATGAAAAGACGGTCAACGTGACTGAAACCGGATCGGTGATATCGGTGGGCGATGGCATCGCCCGAGTTTACGGCCTTGAGAAGGTCATGGCGGGCGAGCTCATCGAGTTCCCGCACAATGTTTCAGGCATCGCGTTGAACCTCGAAGAAGACCAGGTGGGCGCCGTCCTGCTTGGTGAGTATCAGGAGATCTCCGAGGGCGACGAAGTCCGGCGCACCGGCAAAATCATGTCGGTGCCGGTGGGCGAGGCGTTGATTGGGCGAGTGGTCAATGCGCTGGGCGAGCCGATTGACGGCAAAGGCCCGATCGCCACCAGTCAAACCAGTCCGGTCGAAACGATTGCGCCGGGCGTGGTGGCCCGCAAGCCTGTCAAAGAACCTTTGCAGACCGGGATCAAAGCGATCGACTCTATGATTCCGATCGGGCGCGGCCAACGCGAGTTGATCATCGGCGACCGGCAGACCGGTAAGACCGCGGTCGCGCTCGACACGATTCTGAATCAGAAGGGCGGCGACGTGACCTGCATTTACGTCGCGATTGGCCAGAAGCGCTCCACCGTGGCGCAAGTGGTGAAGACGCTCGAAGACTACGGCGCCATGGAGTACACCATCGTTGTCGCGGCGACCGCGTCCGACCCGGCGCCGATGCAGTATATCGCTCCGTATTCGGGCTGCGCCATGGGCGAATTTTTCCGTGACAGCGGCCGGCATGCGCTCTGTATTTATGACGATCTCTCGAAGCACGCAGCGGCGTATCGCGAGATCTCGCTGCTGTTGCGCCGTCCTCCCGGTCGCGAAGCATTCCCGGGCGATGTGTTCTATCTCCACAGCCGTCTGCTGGAGCGTGCGGCCAAGCTCAACGACGAGAAAGGTGGCGGGTCGCTCACGGCGCTCCCGATCATTGAGACGCAGGCCGGCGACATTTCGGCTTACATTCCAACCAACGTGATTTCAATCACCGATGGCCAGATCTTCTTGATTGCCGACTTGTTCAATTCCAACATCCGTCCCGCCGTGGATGTCGGGCTTTCGGTCAGCCGCGTGGGCGGCAGCGCTCAGATCAAGGCCATGCGCCAGGTGGCCGGATCGCTGCGCTTGGATCTCGCCCAGTTTCGCGAGCTGGCTGCGTTTGCCCAGTTCGGCTCTGAGCTGGACAAAGCGTCCCAGCAGCAGATCAATCGAGGACGCCGCCTTACCGAGATCCTGAAGCAGCCGCAATACAGTCCGGTGCCGGTCGAAAAGCAGGTTCTGATTATCTATGCCGGAACGAATGCTTTCCTGGACGATCTTCCGGTAGAGCAGTGCCGGCCATTTGAACACGACATGTTTCAATTCGTCGAGAACTCGAAGCCCGGCTTGTTGCAGGCCATTCGCGAGAAAAAGAATCTCGACGACGATCTGAAAAATCAGATCAACTCGGTACTCAAGGAATTCAAAGAGAAATTCGTGGCCGAGCACAAAGAGGTCGCGGCCACCGCCTAGACGGCATGCCCAGTCTACTCGACATCCGCCGGCGCGTCCGGTCCGTCAAGAACACGCAGCAGATCACCAAGGCCATGAAAATGGTCTCGGCCGCGAAACTGCGCCGGGCGCAGGACCGCGTCATCGCCGCCCGTCCGTACGCCGAAAGCATGCAGCGGATGCTGGCGAATGTTGCGATGGCGGCAGCGGATCAAAATCACGGTGAAGGCGATTCACTGCTGGATGTTCGACCGGAAGAGCGCATTCAACTCCTGGTGGTCACGGCGGATCGCGGCTTGGCCGGCGGCTTCAACGCGAACCTGATCCGTATGGCCGTAAAGTTCATGCGGGAGCACTCGAACGCCAAGTTTCAGCTCGAGTTGATCGGACGCAAAGGCCGCGACTTCTTTCGCCGGCGCCAGATGGATATCACAGGTGAGCACACTACGCTGTTCCTGAAGCCGGTCGAATTTAACGACGCCCGCGCCATCGCCCAAAAAGTGATCGAGCGATACCGCACAGCCGAGACCGACGCAGTCTACCTGGTCGTGAATCACTTCAAGAGCATGATGTCTTCGCAGCTTTCCATGATCCGTGTCCTGCCGGTGGAGCTGCCCAAAGAACAGGAGCGGATCAACTACATTTTTGAGGAGCCGCCCAATGAGCTGCTGGCCGGACTGCTGCCGCGCTATGTGGAAGGGCAGATCTACCGGGCGATGCTCGAATCGGCGGCGGCGGAGCATGCGGCGCGCATGACCGCCATGGAGGCGGCCAGCAAGAATGCGGGCGAAGTAATCGATAAATTGACATTGAACATGAACCGCATCCGCCAGGCCACCATCACGCGCGAGATTATCGAAATCGTAAGCGGCGCTTCCGCGCTGTCGTAACACAGGCATTCGTGCCTGTGTCGCACTTAGAAAGGGATAACTTATGGCAACCACCACAGCATCCGTTGAAGGCAAAGTAATTCAGATCGCTGGACCCGCCGTCGACGTGCAGTTCCCGGAACACCACATCCCGGTGATCAACACCGCCATCCGCATCACCAGCGAAGGCTTCGACGTCCCGGCTCCCATCGATGTCATGACAGAGGTCGCGCAGCACATCGGCGAAGGACGCGTGCGTACCATCGCCTTGCAGCCAACCGACGGAATGGTCCGAGGCATGAAAGCCACCAGCCTGGGTCACGGGGTCACCGTTCCCGTCGGCAATCAGACACTGGGCCGCGTTCTCAACGTGATCGGGGAGCCTGTCGACAACATGGGCCCGGTAGAGACGGCGGAGCGGTGGGAGATCCATCGCCCTGCGCCGAGCTTCGAGGAACAGGCTACCGGGCTGCAAATGTTCGAGACCGGCATCAAGGTGATCGATCTGCTGGAACCCTACCTGCGCGGCGGCAAGATCGGCTTATTCGGCGGCGCGGGCGTGGGCAAGACCGTCGTCATTATGGAGCTGATCAACAACATAGCTCTCAAGCACGGCGGCGTTTCCGTGTTCGCGGGTGTTGGTGAGCGAACGCGCGAAGGCAACGATCTCTGGCTCGAAATGCAGGAATCGGGCGTGCTCGACCCGAAGGACTACACCAAATCCAAGGTGGCGCTGATCTATGGGCAGATGACCGAGCCGCCCGGCGCACGTCTACGCGTCGGCTTGACCGGCCTGACAGTGGCCGAATACTTCCGCGATCAGGAAGGCCAGGACGTCCTGTTGTTCATCGACAATATCTTCCGGTTCACGCAGGCGGGATCGGAAGTCTCGGCGCTGCTCGGACGCATGCCATCGGCAGTCGGCTATCAACCGAATCTGGCGACGGAAATGGGCGAGTTGCAGGAGCGCATCACGTCTACCAAGAAGGGTTCGATCACCTCGGTGCAAGCCATCTATGTGCCTGCCGACGACTACACGGACCCCGCCCCGGCCACTACCTTCGCGCACCTGGACGCGACCACCAACCTGACCCGCAGCCTGGTGGAGCAAGGTATCTATCCCGCCGTCGATCCGCTGGCCTCGAGCTCGCGTATTCTCGATCCGCGCGTGCTGGGCGATGAGCACTATAACGTCGCGCAATCGGTGAAACAGATTCTGCAGCGCTACAAGGATCTGCAGGACATCATCGCGATTTTGGGAATCGACGAACTGTCTGAAGAGGACAAACAGACCGTGGCGCGAGCTCGCAAGATCCAGCGGTTCCTATCGCAGCCCTTCCACGTCGCCGAGCAGTTCACGGGCTTCAAGGGCAAGTATGTCCCGTTGGCCGATACCGTGCGCAGTTTTAAAGAAGTTGTGGACGGCAAACACGACGAGTTGCCCGAGCAGGCGTTCTATATGCAGGGCGACATCGAAGACGTCAAAAAACGCGCCGAAGAATTGCGCAAGTCGTAGGCAGCCGCCATGGCCGATACCTTCACCATCGAGATCGCGACTCCCGAGCGCCTGCTTGCCCGGGAGAAGGCGGTACGCGCGCAGATTCCCGCTAAGGAAGGCTACATCGGCGTGCTGCCCGGGCACGCCGCCCTGCTGTCGGAGCTAGGCATCGGCGCGCTGACGTTCGTCACTGCCGAAGATCACCGCTTTAGCCTGGCCATCAAGGGCGGGTATCTCGAAATCCTCAACGACAACGTTCGCGTGTTGACGGATGAAGCCGAAAAAGGCCAGGAAATCGACACCGCGCAAGCCGAAAAGGAGCTGCGCGAAGCTCAACACGAGATGCTCAATCCAGCGCTGGCGATGGACATTGCCGGAGCGCTAATAGCCTACCGCCACGCCCAGGCCCGCATCGACGCGGCCCGCAAAGCCGCGAGCAAAGAGGAGTAAGGCTGAGTGCGACAGGCGATTTCGCCTGTCCGTGTTTTTGGAGAACAGGCGAAACCGCCCAATGTCACTTACTTTGTGAGATCCGACTTATTTTCAGCAACTTGCGAATTTCCACAGTGGAGCAGGCGGTTTCGCCTGCCCGTGTTTTTTTTGGAGAACAGGCGAAAGCGCCTATTCCACTCTGCCTTTAGAGGGTGCGACTAAACGCCTCTTCCGGCGATGCAGAAAAGTAAGTGACATCGGCGAAACCGCCTGCTCCACTCAGCCTCTTGACTTTAATGCTGCACTGAGATCAACGCGCCGGTCTGGGTGGATTGTCCGCCCGCTTGCGCTACCACCGCCTGGTCGCCATCCGCGGTGGATGCTGGCACCACCACATTAATCTGGTACAGCCCGGCCCCTGTCAGCCCCGCGAACGTCACTGTGGCCGGTGCGCCGCCAATCGTTACCGTCGGCGTGGTGACCAGCGGCGCGGGCGAGGTCACCAGCTTCCCATCCGGGATGGCTGGATTCGTCGCCCCAAATCCGGTCGCGTAAAGCACGATCGTGTCGCCTGGCTTCGCCGGAGTGGCCGCATTATTCGGTAACAGCATGGTGGGCCCGAGCAGCGAATTATCCGCATGAGTCGCGGCGATGTATTTGCCCCCGCCTTGGGAGAACATGAAGAATGCGGGCGCCACTGCCTGCAAGGTCGCGGTAGTAGTTATGCTGGTAAACCCGTTATTTGTGACTTGGACCTGCACAGATCCCACCGTCGTGTCAGCCGGAGTCAGCACATTGATCTGACCGGGACTGATGAAGTTCACGTAAGCCGGCTTTCCGTTGATCGTTACGCTTACTCCATCGAGTGTGGTCGGAAGCGCTCCGTTCACGAAATCAGCGGTTTGCCACCCGCGAGTGGTCGCCGCCAGGTTCTGGCCCTTGATTGTTATAAAGGTGTTCGGCCCGGCATTCGACTGGAAGCTGGCGCCGTTCACCACCGGGGCGGTTGTGGCGTAGGCAGGCGCGGCCTGGATGCTGCCAAACAACCCGTGGTCTTCGCGGTTGCCCGTGCCCGCGATGCCGGCCGTGAAATAGATGGCATTCGCATCGCCGCCGCTTGCGCCATTGCCAACCTGCAGCGCCCACAGACCTGTGATCGCGATTGGATTGCCCTTGAGGTCCTGCAGCGTCGCAATGGACTTTCCTGTCGCCGGATCGTAAACATTGATCTTGCCATCGCCGAAGTTCCCAACCAGCAGGTCATTGGCGAAATCGCCGAAACCAGCGGGCGCAATCGCCAGGCCCCAGGGCGAGTTCAGGTTTCCTTGCGAGACCAGATGTTGCAGCAGAGTGCCAGAGGTGTCAAACACAGAAACGTAACCATTACCGGCACCGGCCACGTCCTCGGTTTTCGCCGTGTCCTGCTTAGCGTAAGTGACATACAGCTTGCCCCCGAGGTTCTGGATATTGAATGGCGCAAAACCGGCCGGAACCGCCGGATCCTTGAAGCCGTTCGGCAGCGAGAACGCCGCGTAGTTTGTGTCGAACACGTCGATCGCGCCGGAATTAAAGTTCGCGGCGTACAGATAGGGAGTGGTGCCAATCAAACCCAGGGCAAGGCCCTTATACACCGCGTTAGAAGCCGACTTGTCCACCTTGACAATGGCCTGGGTCGGATTGGCGCCGTTGGCCCAACCCGAGATTGTGCCATCTTCGGAAGCGAAAATGAACGACGCGTTTGCGCCGGGCGCCACCTGGAAACCCGTGGCGCCGTAGAACGAAGGCGCTACGATCCCGGTGGGCGAACCGGTGGTGCCGCCTTTCCCGGATACCGGGATCGTTACCCGCAGCGAAACGACGGAAAGTCCGGTGGTGCCGCTGACGCTATAGAGCGTTGAAAGCCCCGCGTGGTTGTCGCTTATCCAGAACGGGCTAGTGGGTGACAAGGCAATACCCCATGGATTGACCAACGCGGTGTCGGTCTTGTCAGCCCCTGGAATGTCGGAAACCAGATTGTGAACCTGATATGTGTTCGCCGCTATTAGCGAACACGGCGCGGCTGCCAAAAGCACGCCGACTACCGGAAACAACAAACGCGAAAAGCTGCCTGACCTCATCATGTGTGTTTTGTCCTCACACGAAGTGTACAACCCTTTAACGGGCGTTTGGTTTACCGAGTTGTAAATTGTTTGTAACACGCCGGCTTTCCCTACTGAATCAACTCCATGTCCAGCGTGACGGTTGCTGTCACGACTAACGCTCCGGGCTGCACCGGGGTTGCCGTCGAGAGCGCAGCGAACAGCGGTGTGACGTCGCGCGAGTTGTCCTCTTTCAGCGCAAGAACCGCTCCGGTGCGGGCACCCACTCCCGAGGCGATTGCTTCGGCATGTGCCTTGGCCTGCTGGGATGCGGCTTTGAGAGCCTGCATCCGCGCCGGTTGGTCGTCTTTCAAGGTGAATTGCAGGCTCTGGATGTTGTTAGCGCCCGCCTGCGTCGCCGTATCAATCGCTTTGCCTACAATCGTCAGATCGGTGGTCGATACCTCCACGATGTTAGTCGCTGTGTAGCCGTTCAATACGGGCGCGCCTCCGCCATTTGGATGGGTGTAGTTCACTGTCAACGTGTAATTCACGGTTTTGATTTCGGCTGTGGAGCCCAGGACTTGCCGCAACTGGCTCAGAACCGCCGATAGCTTGGTCGCGTTCTGTGTCGAAGCATCTTGGGCGGTACTGGCCTGAGTGACCACCCCAATGTGGATCTTCGCCAGATCCGGTTGGACGGAAACAGAGCCTTGCCCAAGGGCGCGAATGAACGGACGGCGCACTTGGGCCTGGGCACCTGGTGCGAGAAAGCACAGCGCGGCAACAGAGCACAGCAGCTTCTTCATTTCCCCTCCTGCCTCTATTATGGCGATCTCTGAGCGGAGATCCATCCCTTGTAATGTAGTATATCTTACTATATAACGCCTTGACCCAGTACCTTAGCTGGTGTAAAGTCGGAGTTTCAGTTCCAATCTCGTTACAAAGGAAGACGATGACCCAAAGTCAACGCTTGTCCGTACTATTGACGGTCGCAGTTCTGGTGGTTTTCGCCGTTTTGAGTGGCTGTGCTGCAAGCAAGCCGCAATCGTTCGCGATGTCGTTCCTGCCCGCGACGCCGATACCCATAGCTGCCGATATTCACATTGAACAGCCCCCGCAGGTAAACAAGAACCTGTACTCCCAGTCAGCTCCGAATTTGGCGCCCGTGATTTCTCCGGAAGTGGAGAAGCGCTTGCAGTTAGCCGAGGAGCGATTTGAAGCCGGGAGGAAAGCGTATCAGGGAGGCGATGCCAGCTTGGCGAGACGCGAGTTCGATCTGGCATTGGACGCGTTGTTGTCCGCTCCGGAGACTTTGACCGGCCGGCACAGGATCGAGCGGCGGCTCGACGAAATGGTGGACAGCATCTATCGCTACGATTTGGATGAGCTCGGCGCAGGCGATAACCAAAAGGCCGTTGTGTACGACAAGAGTCCGCTAGCCGGTATGCTCGAGATGACCTTCCCGATCGACCCCAAGCTGAAGCCCAAGGTCGGGGAAGAGATTCAGGCCACCATTTCCCAACTGCCGCTCGAGCAGAACGATACAGTGCTCAGCTATATCCATTTCTTTTCGACGGATCGCGGGCGCAAAACCTTGATCGCGGGGCTCCGCCGGGCAGGGAAGTACCGTCCGCTGATTCAACGAATCCTGGATGAGGAAGGTGTTCCCCAAGAGTTGATCTCGCTGGCCCAAGCCGAATCCGGGTTCCTACCTCGCGCCGTGTCTTACAAGCGGGCCACCGGGATGTGGCAGTTTGTGCAGTTCCGGGGCCGGGAATACGGCCTGTTTCAGAATTCGAGCTTCGATGACCGTCTGGATCCGGAAAAGTCAACGCGCGCCGCCGCCCGCCACCTGCGTGATCTGTATGCCATGTTCGGCGACTGGTATCTGGCAATGGCCGCCTACAACTGTGGTCCGGGCTGCGTCGATCGCGCTGTTCAACGCACCGGCTATGCGGACTTCTGGGAGCTTACCAGCCGGAAGGTGCTGCCGCGGCAGACCATCAACTATGTTCCGCTCATCCTGGCGATCACGATTATGTCGAAAAATCCCGCGGATTACGGGCTCGAGAACATCGACCCGGAGCAGCCGCTCGAATACGATACGTTAGACCTGAAGAGCGCGACAAATCTGGCGCTCATCGCCGATGCCGCCACTCGGCCAGTCTCGGAGATTCACGATCTGAATCCGGCGCTTCTAACTTCTCTTGCGCCGGCCGGATATCAGTTGCACGTTCCCAAGGGAAGCTCCGCCGGCGTTATGGCTGCATTGGGAAGTGTCCCACTGGAACATCGTGCGAACTGGCGGGTGCACCGTGTCGAGATGGGCGAAACCCTGGCTGAAATCGCTGCCCGGTTCCGTACCCCCGCCGCGGTGATCGCGGCAGCCAATAATCGGACCGTGGAAGCCCCCGAGGCAGGCGATTTGTTGGTAATCCCAGCCGGACATGAGGCGGAGCACGCGTCTAAGCGGATCGCCCAGCGGATCTCCCAAAAGCAGCTCGTGGCACGCAGACAGGGAATGCAGAGCAAATATGTGAGCCGGGTGTCCCCGAACGTGTTGCACCGCCCCGCCGGGCCGCGCACGCTCAAAACCGCGGGACTTTACGGTCACGCCGCCGCCGGGCAATAAGCCGCCGTGGCACAGGCACAATCGTGCCGCAAAGTGCCACACAGGCAAGAATGCCTGTGCTGCAAAAAAAGCTCTTGCCTTCGTGAGAAAACGAGGTATTCTAGTGTGTGGTTCAGCCTGGACAGGAGGCACGCCTGATGTTTGAAACTTACCGCTTCGCCGAAGACGAAGTTGATGATTTCGATTACGACGAAGAACACGTGGATATGCAGTCCGAAGTTGGCGAGTACGGCAACGACGATGACGAAGAAGACGCTTCTCATCCTCGCGGCGAGACACCGGAACCCGCCGTTTCGCACGGAAGCTCCAAGGAAGGGCCTGAGCGCGAGGCCAAGGACAAGGAGGCGCCGCCCAAAAAGCCCATGAAGAAGGCCGCTCCCAAATCCGCTTCGACAAGCTCGAGCGGGAGAAGCGCGCAGAAGACGGCGGGCAAGAAGGCCTCTGCAAAAAAGGCTTCCGGCAAAAAAGCTTCGGCTAAAAAAACCGCAGGGAAGCAAGCTCCGGCCAAGCAAAGCCCGGCTAAAAAAGCCCCCGCCAAGAAAGGTCCCGCAAAAAAGGCCTCTGGCAAGAAGGCGGCATCGAAGAGCTCCGGCGGGAAAAAGACCGCCGTCAAAAAGACCAGCGGTAAGCGCCGTTAACCGGGGCGCGGATCTGTTTGGCGGGGGCCTGGGTGGCCCTATTCTTTCGCCAGCACTTTCCGGCAGCGCTCGAAGAGCTGCAACAGTGCATCGGCATACTCTTCGGGCGTTTTCGTCGCCTTTCCGGTAAATCCGGCGGCGCTGACGCCCTTACCGTAACCTGTGCTAATCGCGATGAATTTCATCAGCTCCAGCGCAACCTCATCGCGGCTTCTTCCCGCGCCCGAACTCGGAAGTGATTCTAGTTGGTCTTGAGTCATCAAGCTTCTAGCGTACCGCTTCGAGACCGATGCCTGTAAACGCGCGGCGCCTGATTCGCAAGATGCGCGGCGGCGCGCAGGCTCATCTGATCGAATGTGACGACGGCCTCTTCTATGTCGTCAAGTTTGTCAATAACCCCCAACATCGCCGGGTTTTGGTTAATGAATGGATCGGTACCGTGTTCCTGCGCTATCTGCAAATCGCCGGTCCCGGGACGGCCGTCGTCAACGTGACCAGCGAATTCCTGGAGGCCAATCCGGAGGTGCATTTCCAGCTCGGATCGCGCCGGGCCGCAGTCGAGCCGGGCTGGCACTTCGGGTCGGCGTATCCGGGAAATCCATCCAAGCTCGCGGTGTACGACTTCATTCCGGATCTGCTCCTTGGTAAAGTGGTCAATCTCGCCGACTTCCTGGGGGTGCTGGTCTTCGACAAGTGGAGTGGAAATGCGGACGCCCGGCAATCCATCTTCTTCCGGGCCCGCTTGCAGGAATGGATGCCCGCCTACGATCAACCTTCCGGGCGTTTGGGATTCGTCGCGCACATGATGGATCACGGATTTATCCTGGGAGGCCCGCAATGGTCTTTCGCTGAATCTCCATTGCAAGGGCTCTATTTCCGCCCTGTCGTGTATGAGAAGGTGACTGGCTTTAGGGACTTTCAACCATGGCTCGATCGCGTGGTGCACTTTCCCGAAGAGATCGTGGACGAAGCCTGCAAGCAACTTCCGCCGAGCTGGCTGCAAGGCGATGAGCCCGAGCTCGAAGCCCTCATGATCAAGCTGATGAGAAGACGCAACCGCGTTCCCGACCTGTTGCGCGAATCCACCAAGGCACGGCTCAACCCGTTCCCGAACTGGAAATAATATCGTTTGCGATCTTTTGCGCAGTAACCGGCGCGAGCAGAATGCCGTTGCGGTAATGGCCGTAAGCGAGCCAGGCGTTCGTGTCACCAACCCGCTCTATGCGCGGCAGGCCGGTCGCCGTGCCCGGACGGAACCCTATCCAGCATTCGTCGAAAAGCTTGCCCTTGAGCTCGGGCCAAAGCGCCGCCGCGCGCCTGTGCAGCCGCAGGCAGATCCGGCTATCGATGCTGCGATCAAAGCCAATCCGCTCTTCGGTGGATCCGGCGATGACCACTCCGTTCGAACGCTGCAACAGGTATGTATGGCCCGATCGGCGGATTGGGCCAAGTAGGCCGGGCCGGAGCTGGTACGCGATCAGATGTCCCTTCACCGGGAAAGACTCGGGTAAGTGTACCGGCTGACCGTGGTAGCGCAGAGAGATTCCGCTGGACCATGCGCCTGCCGCGATCACCACGGCCGTGGCTGCTTCGGTGTCCAGATTCGCAATCGGGGTTTTCTCGCGAATATCCACTCCGCGGGCCGCGAGCGCCGTGTGAAGCGCGCGCATCACGTCGCGGGGGTCGACCAGGCCATCCTGGGAATACATCTGGAGATCGATCGCGAGACCCGATTCGGCTCGCAACTCATCGATAAAGGCGGGGTAAAGCGTCATGCTCTCGCCACCGAGATCGGCCCAGATCGAAGGCGCCTCGAACTCGGAACCGGGCGCCAGGATGCCCGCTCCGGCCCAGCTTGCCTCGGCTCCAACTCTCCCGGCATCGAAGATCGTGACGCGGCGCCCCGCCTGGGCCAGCCGCCAGGCGATCGAAGCGCCGATAATGCCTGCGCCAAGGACCACGACCGGGAGCATATCTCCATTATGAGGTTCGCCCCATGCCCCTTACTTTGCGAGAAGCGATTTGTTCCAGCAAGCTGCGGCGCGCTGAGTTGAGCAGGCGGTTTCGCCTGTCGGCCGTTTTCCGTCGAGGAGCCGATTTCCGGAGCAAGCTTCCTGGTACAATGCGGACGCCGACTGTTCATGATCAGCTTAGAGACCAAGCCCGTCCGAGTCGGCCGATCGATCTTGCGATTCACTCGCGGCTCACCACTTCCGCTGGGGGCCACTGTCATCCGCAATGGGATTAACTTCGCGATCTTCTCACGGCACGCCACAGCCGTCTCGCTGCTGCTTTTTCAACCCGGCAAACATGCGCCGCTGGTAGAGATCCCGCTCGACCGGCGATTCAATCGCACCGGAGATATCTGGCACGGCTTTGTGCACAATCTCGATCCCGGGATCCACTACGCCTATCGCGTGGATCGAGGCGAGCAAACCTTACTGGATCCTCACGCGAGAGCAATCACCGGTCATTCGTCGTGGGGGGCGGGCGAGAAGGTCCGCCGTGGACTGGTCGTGGAAGACGGCTTTGATTGGGGCGCTGATCAACCGTTGAATATTCCGCTTTCGGAGACCATCATCTACGAGATGCACGTCCGCGGGTTCACGCGCGATCCATCCTCGGGGGTCAGCAAGCCCGGAACTTTCGCCGGGCTCATCCAGAAGATCCCGTACCTTGTCAATCTCGGTATCACCGCGGTCGAACTTCTACCTGTTCACGAATTCGAGGAGGTAGACAGCAACCGGATCAATCCGTTTACGGGCGAACGCCTGTTGAATTACTGGGGCTACCAGCCAATTTCATTCTTCGCGCCCAATGCCGCCTACTCATCGAGCACCCAAGACGGAGGCCAGATCGACGAGTTCAAACACCTGGTGCGGTCGCTGCATGCCGCTGGGATCGAGGTGATTCTCGATGTTGTTTTCAACCACACGGCTGAAGGAGATAAGCGCGGCCCGACATTTTCGTTCCGAGGTATCGACAACACCGTTTACTACATGCTCGATCCGCGCACCGGGCGTTATCTGAACTACTCCGGGTGCGGCAATACCTTGAATTGCAATCACCCGGTGGTGCGCGATCTGATCGTCGAATGCCTGCGCTACTGGGTGATGGAGATGCATGTGGACGGCTTCCGCTTCGATCTGGCCTCCATTCTGGGGCGGGGCCAGGACGGCGCCGTGCTGGAAAATCCTCCTCTGCTCGAAAGCCTCGCGCACGATCCGGTGTTGGCCAACACAAAGCTGATTGCGGAGGCCTGGGATGCCGCGGGCCTGTACCAGGTAGGGACGTTTCCGGCCTGGAGCCGATGGGCCGAGTGGAACGGAAAATTCCGCGATGATGTCCGGCGCTTTGTGCGAGGCGAACCTGGCATGGTGTCGGCGTTAGCGACGCGGCTGGTGGGGAGTCCGGATCTGTTTCACACCAGCCGCCGCGAGCCTTACCACAGCATCAATTTTGTGACGTGCCACGATGGGTTCACGCTGGCCGATCTGGTCTCCTACGATCACAAGCACAATGAGATGAACGGCGAAAACAGCGCGGATGGAGTGGACTACAACTTGAGCTGGAATTGCGGCCACGAGGGATCGGCCCACTCTGACGAGATCAATCGTTTGCGGAGCCGGCAGATCCGGAATTTCGCCACAATTCTGCTACTGTCCGATGGCGTGCCGATGATCCTGGGAGGCGACGAGATCGGGCGCACCCAGAGCGGCAACAACAACGCGTACTGCCAGGATAACGAGATTAGTTGGATCGACTGGGGCCTGGAAGCCGGGAACGCGGACCTGCTCCGATTCTTCCGTAAGCTCATCGAATTTCGCCGCCACCATCCGTTGCTGCGCGCCACCAGCTTTGTCGCGCTGCGGGAAGAAGGACGGCGATCGATGGAGTGGCATGGGTTCCGGCTCGAGCAGCCCGACTGGTCCCCGGAATCGCGCTGGCTGGCGCTGCACCTGTCCGGGCTTTCGGAGGAAGGTCGCGAGGAGCATATCTATTTTATTGCTAACGCCCACTGGGAAGACCACGTGTTCGAGCTTCCCGATCGCGGCATTCGATGGTTCCGGTTCATCGATACCGGACGCCAGCCACCGAATGACATTGCAGGCCCGGGCGAAGAGGCGGTGTTGCACGACTCGCGGCAGTATTTAGCGGGCGGGCGCTCAACAGTGGTGTTAATCGGCAGGGTTTTGCCAGCGAGTTAGTCACGATGACGGAAAGTGCTCTCTTGTTGCCAAGAGCCGGAGTGAGTAGTCCCAATCTCAGTAGAAGAAAAGAGCTGGGTACCGATGATGGGCCAGGCGCGGGCGCCGGTCCGGGTCCATGCCCAGGTCCTGAGCCGTCCGAACAGCGAGGCAAAACAGATTCTGGACACGCTGGTGAAAGAACATCCGGACATGGGGTTGCCGCACGAACGGCTAACGGTAATCGCGGCGGTTCAGAAAGACTGCGCGGGGATTCAGGCCCAGATGATTGGGAACTGCGCCGCGACGCCAAGGCTGACCAGACAGCCGAGCGAGCCGTGCTAAGCGGCTGCCGCGGCGATGCCGAGCTAGCGCGGAAGTACCTGGCGAAAGTGCCGGCTAGCGAGCAGTCGCAGGCCCCTTATGACATGGCGTTGGCGTACGCCTATGTACACGCCAAGGATGCAGCGCTATCGAGCCTGGAGCAGGCCGCCGCAGCCCGGCAATCGGCGATTCTGAACATCCGATACGAACCGATGTTCGACGAGATTCGTACGGAGCCGCGGTTCGTGGCTTTGGAGAAGATGATGGGTCTGAAGTAACATCATTAGACAATGCGAACCATCGTCGATATCGATCAGGACGTCCTCAGGCCGCCATGCATCTGGCATGGGAATCTAACCAGAGCCTTGGACGCGTTCTGTCGGATCTTGCCCGGAAGAGTCTGCACAAGGAAGTGGCTCCATCACTCGTGCGCAATGGAGTTCTTCTTCTTTCCATTCAGCCAAACTCGAGCCCGGTCACCTCTCAAACTGTTGCAGAATTGCTGGAGATGGACGAATAGCCGCTGATCGACTCTCTCCAAGTCCCATCACGATTCCATGCACCGCTGGTTTGGAAGGCCACCTGTCCGTTGGTTGAGAATGGATTGGTTCGCGGGCTGTCTCAGCCGTCTTATCCGAGTGGACGCCGCTCTCCCGCCGAGGTGATCGGTCTCTTAGAATCGCTGAAGCGCAATCACGCTGGCGCGCATGCGACCTTGCCCGACGAAATCTCGCTTGCCGATCCAGCGATCTTCGCGAAGGAGTTTCTGGCTGGACCGAAGCAGGTCACGGACACCTGGCTTGGCAGGTAGTCCGAGGCGCCACCCGATCGCTGATTGTAGCGCCAAATAGGGAGAGTTGAACGTTTGGATCCAGCATTGCCAATTCTGTTTGCAGGAAACAGGGCGGCCGATGGACACACTGAGCCCGCGACCATGAGGGCCCCTGTTCCTAAGCGTTTACCTCAGAGACTTCATCAAAGATGGATTGCGGCAACTCAAAGCCGCTCACTCTCAGCCGCTCCAGGATCTTGGGCTTTACGCCTGAGCTGCGGAAGCGGCCCTGCACCTTGCCCGCATCGCTCACCCCGGCGCGCTCGAACAGGAACACGTCTTCCACTTCGATGCGGTCCTCTTTGACGCCGATCACCTCCGAGATGTTTGTGATCTTGCGGCTGCCGTCCTGCAGGCGCGCTACCTGGACCACCAGTTTGATCGCGCTCGAAAGCTGCTGCAGGATCACACGCGAGGGGATGTCCAGATCAGCCATCAGCACCATGGCCTCCAGGCGCGAGAAAGCGTCGCGCGGCGTATTGGCATGGACGGTGCTCATCGACCCTTCGACCCCGGTGTTCATGGCCTGCAGCATATCCAGCGCTTCCGCGCCGCGGCACTCACCGACGATGATGCGGTCCGGACGCATACGCAGCGCGGTGCGAACCAGTTGGCGCTGATTGATACCGCCTTCTTTATTGAGATTCGGCGGACGCGTTTCGAATTTCACAACGTGCCGCTGCTGCAGTTGCAGCTCGGCCGTGTCTTCGATGGTCACGATGCGCTCGTCTTCCGGGATGAAGCGGGAGAGCGCGTTCAAAGTAGTGGTTTTCCCCGAGCCGGTTCCACCGGAGATCAGCACGGTTACTTTCGCCTCCACGCAGGCAGCTAGAAAACGCAACATGCCCGGCATGATGGTCATGTTGGCAATCATTTCGTCCGAGGTGATCACGTGCCTGCCGAACCGGCGAATACTGAGCGAGGGTCCGTCCAGCGCCAGTGGTGGAATGATCGCGTTGACGCGTGAGCCGTCCATCAGGCGCGCGTCCACAATCGGCTGGGCCTCATCGATACGGCGGCCCACTTGCGACACGATCTTCTCGATGATATGCAGCAGGTGCGCATTGTCCTTGAAGCGGACCGAAGTCAAAGCCAGTTTCCCGTTGCGCTCGATATATACCCGGTCGAACCGGTTCACGAGTATATCCGAGATGGATGGCTCTTTCAGCAAGGGCTCCAGGGGACCCAGGCCCAGCACTTCATCGAGCACCTCTTCGATGATCTTGTTCTGCTCGGCCGTGGTCATCGGAACGCGCTCTTCTTCCACCAGTCGCTCGACAACCCGGCCGATCTCGGCGCGCAGGCGGTCCTTGGGCAGCGACGAAACTCGCTCCAGATTGAGGACGCCGATCAGCTTGCGATGGATCTCCGACTTCAACTCGAAATAGCGGTCGGCCGCGCGCGAAACGTTTGCGGCGGCGGCACTCGATCGAGCGGGTGGACGGTAACTGCTTCCCAAGGTGTCTTCATTATAGGTAACCAGTGGCACAGACTTTCCAGTCTGTGTTGGTTTTGATTCGTTCACAGCTTCTCTCAGTAAGCGGTTTCCCCGCCCGTGGTTACAATTGTTTAGTGGCCACCTTGAGCTTCGACCAGGCGCGTGGTTGCGTTATTGAGAAGGTGACCGAAGCGCGGCAACCGCTTGCCGTCGAAGAAATCGCGCTGTTCGATTCGAGCGAACGCGTATTGGCCGAAAGCCTTCGAGCGGACCGCGATTATCCACCGGCGGACCGGTCGGTACGCGACGGGTTCGCCGTTCGCTCCGCCGATGTTCCAGGCGAGCTCTCGATTGCAGGTGAAGTCCGCGCAGGCGGCATCTTTCAAGGAGAGCTCGCGCCCGGTCAGGCAATCGAGATCATGACTGGCGCCCCGATGCCACGCGGGGCTGACGCTGTTGTGATGGTGGAACACACCGCGGTCATCGGAGAGAAGGTCCGTATCGACCGGGCTCTTCGGCACGGAGAGAACATAAACCGGCGCGGATCGGAAGCGGGTCAAGGTTGTGTGTTGCTCGAGGCAGGCTGCCGGATCGACTACGCGGCTCTTGCGCTGCTCGCCACCTGTGGGCATTCGCGGGTGAAGGTTTTTCGGCGTCTCCGAGTTGCCATCCTCACTACAGGCGATGAGGTACTCGAAGTGGAAGAAACGCCGGCCGATCACCAGATCCGCAACTCCAACGCATACTCGCTTGCCGCGCAGGTAAAGAGGGCTGGCGCATGCCCGCATATTCTACCGGTGGCGCGGGATGTTTACCAATCGACGCGGGACCTCATCGAGCGCGGCCTTGATTATGATCTGCTGCTGCTGTCAGGCGGCGTGTCGGCGGGCAAGTATGACATCGTGGAACAGGTGCTGGCCGATCTCGGCGCGGAATTTTTCTTCGATCGTGTCTCGATCCAACCCGGGCAACCGCTGGTGTTCGGACGCGCGCGCGACAAGTTTTTCTTCGGCCTGCCCGGCAACCCCGCTTCGACGATGGTCACGTTTGAAGTGTTCGCGCGCGCGGCGATTGACCTGCTCGGCGGTCTACGCGAAACAGCCTTCCCGCTCACCTGGGCCCGGC
Source organism: Bryobacteraceae bacterium (assembly GCA_051000095.1). GTDB lineage: Bacteria > Acidobacteriota > Terriglobia > Bryobacterales > Bryobacteraceae > JBBSHP01. The sequence continues at coordinate 19,454 of JBPCOQ010000168.1, forward strand.
TGACCAAAGAGTTTCGTCAAAAGCCGGGACTCACGCGCTTCTTGCCGGCGCATCTCGATACAAGAGGTCTGGACCTAACGCCTGTCGCCTGGCAGGGATCGAGCGATGTCCCGTCGCTCGCGCGCGCCAACGCGTACCTGGTGACCGAGCCCGACCGTGAACAGTGGGAAGCCGGCGAGATGATCCGGGTGTTACTCAAATGAACAAGCTCTCGCACTACGATGCGGGCGGGAGTCCACGCATGGTGGACGTTTCGCATAAGCCGGAAACGCAGCGTACCGCGCGAGCGCACGCCTTTGTGCGAATCACGCCCGAGGTGCTGGCCAAACTGCCCGCGAATCCGAAAGGCAATCCTCTTGAAGTGGCGCGTATCGCCGGCATCCTGGCCGCGAAGAAGACTTCGGAGTTGATTCCGCTTTGTCATCCGCTGCCGCTCTCGCATGCCGACGTGCAGGTGACCATCGAGGAAGCCGGAGTTCGCCTGATTTCGAGTGCGTCCACGGCAGCGCAGACCGGTGTTGAAATGGAGGCGCTCACCGCGGTCGCCGTTGCGGCGCTGACGGTTTACGACATGACCAAGGCGCTCGACAAATCCATTGAAATTCAGGATGTGTACCTGCTCGAGAAGACCGGCGGTAAGAGCGGAGATTTCGTACGGCCATGATTCCTGTTGCTATCGTGATCATCAGCGATTCGGTAGTGCGCGGCACCCGCGAGGACCGGTCGGGCGCTCAGCTTCGCGAGCGGGTTGAGGCGCTTGGCTGGGAATTGGCCGCGCAGGCCGTGGTGGCCGACGAGGTTGACCAGATCGCCGCCAAGTTGACAGCACTTGTCCGTGCCGGCGATGTATCGCTTATCTTGACAACCGGCGGCACAGGGGTTGCTTTACGAGATGTTACTCCGGAAGCAACCCGTAGCGTGATCGACCGCGAGATTCCAGGAGTTGCTGAAACCATGCGCTCAGAAGGGAGTAAGTCGACTCGCTATGCGGTACTGTCGCGCGGCATCGCGGGAACTCGAGGACGAGTGTTGATCGTCAACCTGCCGGGCTCTCCCAAGGGCGCGCTGGAATCACTCGATGCAATCGCAGATCTAATCCCGCATATGGTCGATCTATTGCATGGGAAAACCGAGCATGCGCAAACTCATGAGAATCCGGTGCGAAACTGAAGATAGCCACATGACATCCCATCTCACAATGCGCCATCCCACAATACAGATGATCGGCGCGCTGGCGGTGTGCGCGGTCTGTTTTGGACAAACTCCAGCCGTGCCCCCGCCCGATATTCCGCGGCGCAGCGATATCATCGTGCCTGTCAATGTCGTGATTGCCCCGACCACGGTTCTCGACAAAAGCGGGAATTATGTAAATGGATTATCGATTGACGATTTCAAGCTCACCGACAATGGCAAGCCGCAAAGGATTACGCACGACGTCGGCTTCCAGCCCATCTCGTTAGTGGTTGGCGTGGAAGCAAGTTCCATGCTGGGCGATATTATGCCCAAGATTCACACGGTAGGGACGATGTTGAGCAATCTGGTTGTCGGTCAGAATGGCGAGGCGGCGGTGCTTGCCTTCGATCACCGCATCCGCACAATCCAGGAGTTCACTGACGATCCGGGCAAAATTGAAGTTGCGATGAAGAGCATCAATCCGGGCAGCAGTAGCAGCCGGATGATCGACACCGTAATGGAAGCCGTTCGCATGCTCAAAGCGCGCCCGGACAGCCGCCGCAGGGTAATTTTAATGATCAGCGAGAAGCGCGATAAGTCGAGCGAAAATCATGTGCGGGATGCGCTCGAAGCGGCGCAGTTCGCCAATGTGGCCATTTATTCGATCGATATCTCACACCTGGTCGCGCAACTCACAGGCAAAGCGCAGCCAGTGCGGCCCGATCCATTCCCCGCGACGGCCCAGCATCTGCCCGGTGGCGCCGTGCAGACTCCGGCGACAGTGGACATTCAACAGAACTCCGGGAATGTGATTCCTTTGTTTGTCGAGATTTTCAAAGCGACCAAGAGTCTGTTCGTTGACGATCCGTTGGATGTGTTCACGCGCTTCACCGGCGGGAAGGAATACTCGTTTGTGTCGCAGAAGAGCCTCGAGAAGGCCGTCACCGCGGTGGGTGAAGAGATCCACAGCCAATACTTGCTGAGCTACACGCCGAACAATCTGCACGAGGGCGGCTTCCACGAAATCCGCGTGGAAGTGAACCGCCCCCACCTGGAAGTGCGCACGCGCCCGGGATACTGGATCGCATCTCAGTAAACGAATTTCAATCCATTCTCCGCCGAGCTAATTTAGATCGCCTTCCGCCACACTGGTATGCCGACTGGTGCTCAATCCAGCGCCAGCCGGTCGCTTCAAACCAGCCTTTCATCTCACCGGCGCTATAAACATCGCCGCCGGAAACGATCGGGAATTCGCCCGCGAGCAGGGCCCCAAAATCGGGTGTCCGGTACCCGGAATCCATCCAAAAATCGACAAGCAGCAGCGAGTCCCGGCGCGCGCGGAGGATCGAATGCGGCGGAGGATTTGCTGGTTAATCTCCGGCGTAAAGAGGTGGATAACCTTCGCAACCAGCACGGCGTCGAAACCCGCAGGTATGGGATCGGTCAGCAGATCGCCCTCTATGACTTCAATGCCTTCGGCTTCCAGTTTGCCGCGCATGCTCGCAGCCATGCTCTTCCGCTCAAGCAACGCCCGGCGCAGTGCCGGATTTCCGTTGGAGGCGGCCGACAGGAACGAAGCCCGTTCCACCATCCAGATCAAGCAGCGAGCGATGCCGGGCAAAGTCATATATGAGCGGCAACGTGCGTGCGGAAGGTAAGCGCTTCGATGCCGCGCGCGAAAATTTCCTACTGTCGGCGTTCAGTTTCTCCCAACCGCAAGTTGCCTCGCCGCGCCGGAGTGACTCCTCAAGTCCGGTCCATTGTTGTTCGACGACTCGATGCCACATCCTGACCACTGTATCCATCCCAGGGACGACGTTGCCGCGCGGCCGTATTTCGATATCCGGAATTCGCCTGCTCCAGCAATCCAGCGGAGAGCAGGGCGTTACAAAGAATGCGAAGCGACCGCGCAGGCAAGCCCGTCTTCCGCGCCAGATCCGGCAGTGTGAGGGGCCGTTGTGCCAGCGTCTCGAATACTCCCAGATCTGTCGCCACCACCAGGTACTTCGCCGAAGGATAGTTCCCGAGATGTTTGAAAATCAGGTCCGGCGACAGTGCATCCTTCTCTCTCATTTCTCCTTTGGCGGCACGCCTGATGTTTGTTCCGGCTTGCTTTACGCGCGCGGCTCGGAATTCCTGACCGATCCGCGCGCGTGAGCAAGCGTTTACTGGCCGCAGAGCACGGCCACTACGGTGCCCGTCCCGGCGTGCCCTGGATTCGGAGCGTATCCCGGGTTCGTCCTCACGATCACAATCTTCTGGATGTTGCCGGATATCCTGTCGCCGGAGTTGTCGTTCGAGTTCCCGTCGTGGTTTCCTTGTTGTCCACCGTCGTCTCCGCCGGAGCTACGGATCAAGCTCGCGGCGATCACCGCCATGTAGGAAGGCACGCTGTCCGGCGGATCCGAGCCGTTTCCGGGACTGCTGGTCCAGGTTCCGCCACAGGCCGGCGGCCTCGTGCTGGTCTGGCTAGCGTAGCCTTTGAAGGCATCGGGCGCCGGGCCGCCGCTGAGCGAATTTTTCTTGGCCCACTGCGCGCCCCAGAATTCCACGGCGTTGCCGGTGACAGCGTTGCGATCGCCGATTACAAAAGAGCCGCTGCCTGCAACGAAGGCAAACACGGTGACCGCCTCCGAGTCGGATGACGGTTTATAGAAGGCGTCGCCGGCGAAGTTGACCGCGACGGTATTCGGGCCGAGCGGTTGATTAACGGCGATGGCGCAGTTCGCCGTGCCGCTGGCGTTGGTCGTGCCGGTACTGGACTGTGCCTTGGCCCCGCTGCCCAGCGTAAACACTAAAGCGCGGCTGGAGATCGCGGTAACGCCGTCCTCCTTCAGCGTGGCGGAGAACGTGGCAGAGCTGCCGTTGGCCAGCAGCGTTGGACTGGACGTGGTGAACTTGGTCACGGTCTCTTCCTTGGTCACCGTGAAAGGCGCCGAGGCCGAGCTGGGCGCATACGTCGAGTTGCCCGCGAAGGCCGCAGTTAAGGTAAGCATGCCCGAGGGCTGGTTGGGCGTGAGCGAACACGTGGCTGTGCCGGTTGAATCGGTCACGGCCGAGTAGGTTGGAGCGCCGGATCCGGAGCCGAGCGTGAAGACGATCGTCTTGCCCGGAACGGGAGTTCCATTGCTGGTGAGCCTGGCCTGCACTGTCGCGGCGTCGTCAAAATCCGAGGTTGTGGCGCTGGCCGCCGTCAGTGTGAGGGTGGTGAGCGGCTGGAAGTTGGCGGTCACCGAGTGCGGGGCGTTCATGGTGATGTTCTGGGGATTGGCCGATCCGCTCAGGTCCCCGCTGAAGCCGGTAAATCTATAGCCTTGCGCCGGCGTGGCGGCAACCGTTGCTGTTGCGCCCGCATTGTAATAGCCTCCCCCCGATACCGTGCCGCCGCCAGCCGGGTTGACGCTCGTGGTCAGCAGGTACTGAGTAGTGAAATTGGCCGTGTACGTGGTCGCGCTGGCCGGCGTGGCGAAAGTGCGCGGGTCGGCCGTGCTGCCATCCGCCCAGGACGCAAAGACATACTGGACGCCTGCGCCGCCGCTTTGCGGAGAGGCGAAGCTCACGGTGCAGGATGCGCCGCCCTGCCACTGGAGCGTCGTGCTGGTGGTGTAATTGCCGGGTTGGCAGCCCGTCCCGGTGACCGAGAACGCCAGTCCGGCGGGTGAAGAAGCGATGGTCACTGCCGTGGACTGGATCAGCTCATACGCGCCGATGTCGCACTGCTGTCCTTGCGGGCGAGTGACGCCGCGTTGATCGATAGCGCTGATACTGGCTTCACACACGCCCGCGTTGAAGGCCGGACTCGTATTCGCGATGGCCATGGTGGGAGTCATCCCAGGAGGATTCAGAGCAAGAGGCGCGAGCTGTGGATCGGAGGTCAATGGCGCCGGACCGCTGAAGCCACTTGCCGTGGTGTTGCCGCTCATGACGATGTTCTGATCCTGGTAGGTCAGATAGGAGTGGGCCACACCCAGTTGGTTAGTAACCAGGTCGTTGCCACCGATGGTGTTCGAAAGGATGCTGTTGGAAATCGTGAGGTTCGCGCTCTGTCCTGGTTGCAGGTTATCTCCAAGGCTGTAGACAGCTCCGCCTTGGGCGAAGCCTGTGGGGGCAACGGTATTGCTCGCCAGCGTGCTGAAGCGGAGTGCGACACTGCCGTTGAGGTTGAAAATCGCCCCACCCAGGCCGTCGCCGCTGTAAGAGCCGCTCCTACTACCCCCAGTTGCCGTGTTTGAAGTGAAGGTGCTGTTGGTGACAGTCAGCGTGCCGCCATGGTTAAAGATTGCGCCGCCAAACCCCGCGCCGCCACCGCCGAAGCCGCCGCCACCGCCTTCAGCGCAGCAGTCGCCGTCGCCTGTGCCGCCGAAGCCGCCGCCACCGCCTACGCCACCGCCCCCTCCTCCTCGGAACCGCCGCCATCGCCTAAGCTACCGCCGCCAATGCCGAAGCCACCCCCGCCATTGTCGCTAGTACCGCCGAAGCCGCCACCGCCCCCGACCCCACCCCCGCCCCCACTGCCATGCCCGGCCTGGCCGCCGTGAGGGCCTCCACCGCCTAAGCCGTCCGGTGTGCCGCCGCCCTGATTGCCTACGCCGTTGTCATTCGTTCCAAAACCGCCGCCACCACCGCCGCTAGCGTTGCCAGAGCCCCAACCTGCGCTGCCGGCAGGGACAACCGGACCCCCAAACCCGCCGCCTGCACCGCCTGCATTGGAACCATCGCTTCCCAGGCCACCGCCGCCCCGTCCAAGGCCAACGACAATGCTGCCGCCTGTGGCGCTGTTCCCCGTCAATGTCACACCCTCCAGCGCCAGGAATCCCTGGTTGAAGATGGCTCCGCCCATCCCGGCCCCGCCCCCGCCATAGCCGCTATCGCCGCCCTTCTGTTTTCCTCCCGTCAGAGTCAGGTTGCGCAGCGTCAAATGCCCCGCGCCCGGCGTGTTGAAACCCAGCGTCGCCGGAGCCGTCGGGTCCGCGGCAACATAGAAGAACCGCAGCCGAACGATAGCGGTATCAGTAAACGCCAGCGTGGCCCCGTTGCCCTCGATCACGATGCTGCTCGCAATCACCGGCAGCGCATTCGGACCGTACCAGTAATTATTGACGGTGCTCATTACATAGGTCTGATTCTGCAACTGAATGGTATAGGGCGCGCCGCTGCCCGCGAAAGTACAGCCTCCGGATGCCTTAGCGGTGTTGGCCGACACAATGGCGTTGCTCAGCGTGCAGTCCGTGGGGTAAACCTGGGCTGTGCTGTTTACGGTAATGGCGGTTTGCGCCAGGGCCAGACCGCTCACGCCGATGAAAAAATTTGCGGGTGATTTAAGAAAGAGAAAACTCTCACGATCATGGCCCGGTAAGCCACTGCGGTTTCCCGAGTTTTTCGCGTACACTGAGTCTTGGATGCGGAGTTCGTTTGGGATGAGGCGAACATCAGCCATCTCGCCCGGCATAACGTCGCTCCAGGGTCAAGGCGGTCGGAATGACGGTCGCCGGGCGCATCCTCGCTGTGATATTTACTATGCGGGGCCTGGCGGTCAGGCCAGTGACGGCATACGCCGCTTCGGAGCGGCTGCAAGCACTTTATCTGAAGCGAAGAGCGATATGAACAACGAGCACGGCGTCCCTGAATTCCGGTCCGAGTCCGAAGAGGCTCAGTGGTGGGACGACCACAAGGAACAGACCACGCAGTGGATGGAAGATGCCGTCGCTCAAGGGACCACGACTACGCTGTCTCAAGTCCTCGAAAAGGCCCGGCAATCGTCCGGCTCGCCCCAGGCGGTTTCGATCGGAATCGATGCGGATGAAGTATCGCGCGCCCAGGCACTGGCGCGGGAAACGGGCCTTCGCTATGAAGCCTACCTGAAGCTGCTGATTCATGAGGCCCTCGGCCGGGAGGAACCGGGCTAATCGTCCCGGCGGCTGCGTCTTGCAGTGGGGAGATAAGAGACGAGTACGATTTTAGCCACGCGGAGCGCAGGAAGTTGTCGACCTTTCTTTCCGAAGGTAAATGGCGTCCTCGAAAAGCAAATTGCTCTGATCCGCGCGATCAGTTGGATATTTTGGGGCAGACTCCCGGGTCTGCCGCAGACGGACAATGTTGGTGTCCGTCACCGCCAGCGTGGCCCCATTGCCTTCGATAATGATCGTGCTCGCAATCACCGGCAGCGTATTCGGACCGTACCAGTAATTATTGACGGTGCTCATTACATAGGTCTGATTCTGCAACTGAATGGTATAGGGCGCGCCGCTGCCCGCGAAAGTACAGCCTCCGGATGCCGTAGCGGTGTTGGCCGACACAATGGCGTTGCTCAGCGTGCAGTCCGTGGGGGAAACCTGGGCTGTGCTGTTTACGGTAATGGTGGTTTGCGCCAGGGCCAGACCGCTCGAAAGCGCCAGCGCGGCCCAGTAGCTTGTTCGTCATAATCGTTTTCATTTGGATTTCCTTCTTGCTCAGATAGCGACATGCGCAAGCCAAACCGCTCACGCGAATCAAAAACATGTGCGGGATGCACCGTGCCCCAACACAAATCGGGATTTTAACTTGCGATATCCTGAAAGCCGTTGTTAGCGGAGGTTTTTTTCCTGGCCCAAAGAGCGCCGATCACGGCCGTTTGGAGATGACGATCAGAGCATGTGGGCGTATTTGCCGGAAGTCCGCCTGTACTGCTAAGCGCGCGCGACCAGGGACGATGAACGGCCTTTACACGATAGCGACCGATTGGGATGATGACAAAGCGAACGCCAACCTCCTCAAACACGGGGGTCGTTCAAAGTCGCCGCGACCGTGTTCTACGACCCGCTCGCACTGAGCAGATACGATCCCGCTCACAGCGGCGATGAGCACCGCTGGATTACAATCGGCCGCGCCGCGAATGGAGTCGTGCTGCTGGTCGTTCACACTGCAATGGAATCGACGGCCGACGTTTATCGATATTCGGATCATCTCGGCCCGAAAGCCAACAAGGTCCGAGCTTCACAATTATCAGGAGAACCCATAATGAACACGGATGACAACGAAGAGATGAGAGACGAGTATGATTTCAGCAAAGCGGAGCGCGGGAAGTTTTATCGCCCCGACGCGCTCGTGACGATCCCGGTGCGCCTGCGCCTTGGCCCGGAACTGTTGACCTTTCTTTCCGAAAAGGCCGGCAAGAAAGGCGTGTCTCTCGACGAACTGATCAACGACGTCCTCGAGAAGTAAATTGCTCTCATCCGCGCCATCGGTTAGATTTTCGTGGGCAGACCGCGCTAACCCATCGGGGAACGCGGCTGATGTAAAATTTGAGGGGACTCCCTGGTTCCATGTGCCCAGCGGCCAAAACCATTACCGAGTTACTGCGGGACTGGCAGGGCGGCCAAAAAGAGGCTCTCGACCAGCTCATGCCGATGGTCTATGACCGGTTGCGTTCTCTCGCGAGCCGTCAGTTGTCGGCGGAAAATCCCGGCCACTCCCTGAGCGCGACGGCACTGGTGCACGAAGCCTACGTGAAGCTGGTGGACACCGACCTCGATTTTCAGGACCGGGCTCACTTCTATGCCCTGTGCGCGCGGATGATCCGGCGCATCCTGATCGATCACGCCCGGGCCAACCGGCGCCTGAAGCGGGGAGGAGACGCGATCCGGCTGGATTTAGACGAAGCGGTTTTGCTCACGGACCAAACGCCCGACTGGCTGCTGGCGCTGCATGCTGCGCTGGAAAGCCTGGCAGCGTTCGATAGTCGCAAAGCCGAGATCGTCGAGATGATCTTTTTCGGCGGCATGGAACAGGACTCGGCCGCCGCCGTTCTCAAGATCTCGCCCGCTACGCTCCGCCGCGATTTGAGACTGGCGCGGGCGTGGCTGTATAGCGAATTGCGGGGAGAACTCTATTCGTAAACCTCTCTTCGGTGAGCAACCCGGCTGACGCGAACGACCCCTTCCGTATCGTCAATGGTGTAAAGGACCCGGTAATCTCCCAGCCGAATCCGCCATATATCCTTATGTCCCTTGAGCTTCCTGCATCCTGCCGGCCTGGGCTCTTTCGCAAGCAGCGTTATTTTCTCCTCTATCCGCCGGAATGACGCGTTATCCAGCGCATCAAGCTCTTTGCGTGCGGACGGCTTAATCGCAAGGAAATAATCAGGCACGCGGGCCGCGCGGCCGCCGTTTCATACGGGCTTTGCGGACTTGTTCAAACGGTATGTCTTTTTCGGTGCGGCGGGACTCCACGATCAGGCCGTCCCAAAAATCCTGCAAGGCCGCGCCGTGCTCCTTGAGGTTGATCAGCACCGCTGTCTTGCGGCCTTTGTCATCCGTCACGAACTGGATTCCATTCATTTTGCGAAGCTTCCTCGTGAGACTGTCCATAATCTATACATCTCCCGCAACTGATGTTTCCGAGCGGGCTTCAGCCGCAAAGCGCGCTGACGACAGCCTGCGGATCGCGCTCGATCACCGTCAGATAGGCTCGCACCGCGACATCGGGAGCGGCCTTGCCCTGTTCCCACTGCTGCACGGTCCGGCGGTTCAGCGCGAATGCCCGCGCGAACTCGGATTGCGACATGCCCATTTTTTCGCGGATTGCCTTCACATCCACGAGCGTATAAGAAGGCAATTCGATTTCGCCGCGCACGTGGGCGAGCACCTGGGTCATTCCCGCGATCAGAGCGCGGCCGACCCGGGTACTCCCCTGCCGCTTAACCGCGCGCTTCAATGGCTTGCTCGAGGCGCTTGAGGGCTTTTTTTTTTGCATCGCTCAGATTCTCCCTTTTCGTTTTTCGGGTAAACGTGCAGCAGGAAAACCGAGTCGCCGGTTACGTAATAATAGAACACCACGCGAACGCCCGCCGCTCTTGCCCCTGCCGCCCCTTCCCCAGCGGGCTTTTCGGCAGCCGCCGGTCTGAGGCATGACCGGATTAAGCCGCCGGGGTGGCGGCGACCGCCGCCTCCATAGCCGCGCGCTCATCCCCGGAAAGCAGCCGTTTTACCTGCTTTTCATACGCGGCCGGCGCAAAAATCCGATTCACGCCCCACTATACGTTATTCACGTACTAAGAGCAAGCGAATAAATGCTGTAAAATGGGGGACTCCCTGGCCCATGAGTGTGGCGGAACAAAACGATTACCGGCTTGCCGCGGTAGTGGCCCACTAGCCGCAAACAAAGCGAACATGCCGGAAGCGAAACCGCTGACGCGCGCGGTTCGGCAACGAGGTCCGAGCCATGACCGTGAGGGAGTGGTTGACGTATGAAGCCGGAACAGTGGGAGCGAGTACAGGAGATAGTGGATGCGGCGCTCGATCTGCCGGCGGCCGAGCGCAAGGCCTTTCTGGCGAAGTCCTGCCGGGGTGACGAAGCCCTGCTGCGAGACTCCGAGAAGTTGATCGCATCGCATGACCAGGCGGGCGGCTTCCTCGATCACCCCATTGGGCTCGCGGCGAGCTCCCACCACAACCTCCGCGCCCTGCCGTCCAGAATCGGGCGCTACCGCATTGTGCGGCTGCTCGGCGAGGGCGGAATGGGTTCGGTGTATGAGGCCGAGCAGGATAATCCCCGGCGGACTGTCGCTTTGAAGGTAATCCGCCCGGGGCTCGTTACGCTGGAACTGCTGCGCCGCTTCGAGCGGGAGACGCAGGCGCTGGGCCGTCTGCATCATCCGGGTATCGCGCAAATCCATGAGGCCGGCACGGCGGAATCGACGGCCGGCGCGCAGCCATATTTTGCCATGGAGTTCGTTGCCGGCCCGCCGCTGACCGATTATGCCGAATCGAACCGGCTCTCCTCGCGTGATCGGCTGGCCCTGGCGATCAAGGTGTGCGAGGCTGTCGAACACGCTCATCGGCACGGCATCGTGCATCGCGATTTAAAACCGGGCAACATTCTGGTGGATGCGGACGGGCAGCCTAAAGTTCTCGATTTCGGGGTGGCGCGGGTGACCGATGCCGGAGCGCAGATTACGCGGCGAACCGACATGGGGCAACTAGTCGGCACGCTGGCTTATATGAGTCCGGAGCAGGTGCTGGGCGACCCGGGCGAAATTGACGGGCGCACCGATGTGTACGCGCTCGGCGTAATCTTTTACGAGCTGCTGGCGGGCAGGCTGCCTTACGAGACCAGCGGCAAGCTGCTGCATGAAGCGGTGCGTGCGGTCCGCGAACAGGATCCCGCGCCGTTGAGCTCCATCAACCGGACGTACCGGGGCGATGTCGAAACCATCGCGGGGAAAGCGCTTGAGAAGGATAAAGCGCGGCGTTATGGCTCGGCGGCGGAGATGGCGCGGGATATCCAGCGTTATCTCGACAATCGTCCGATCATGGCGCGACCGCCTGGCGCGGGCTATCAGGCGGGCAAATTTGCGCGGCGCAACAGGGCGCTGGTCGTTGGCGCAGGCGCGGTGTTTCTGACGCTGGCGGGGGGAGTGGTGGTCAGCACCTGGGAGGCGGTGCGCGCCAGAAGCGCGGAAATCGCCGCACTCCAGCAACGCGATAAAGCCGCCGCCGCCGAAAAAGTGTCGTTAGCGGCAGGGCAGGCGGCCAGGCGCGAGCGCGACCGCGCGATGGCTGCGGAAGCACAGAGTCAGCGGGAACGAGATGCGGCTCTGGCGGAAAAGCAACGGGCGGACAGTGAACAGGCGGCTGCAACCGCGGTAAATGAGTTTCTGCGCAACGACGTGCTGGCGCAAGCGAGCGCCAGAATGCAGACGGGCGGTCCGGAGACGCCGGCCGAGCCGGATCTGAAAGTGCGAACGGCTCTCGACCGTGCCGCCGCGCGTATCGAGGGCAGGTTCCATGGGCAACCGGCGGTGGAAGCATCGATCCGGCAGACCATCGGCGATACGTATCTCGATTGGGGTCTTGGCCATGAGGCCGAGCTGCAGATCAGGCGCGTAATCGAGCTGCGCCGACGCGCGCTGGGCGAACGGCATCCGGACACACTCACGGCCATAGAGCGCCTGGGGATGATTTACAACAGAGCACACGGCGACTACGCGGAAGCCGAGCGACTGCTGGAGAGAGTGGTCAACGAGCGCCGGAGCCTGCAAGGGGAGCATCACCTCGATACGCTCAGGTCGATCGGCAATCTGGCGGTGATCTATATCAATCGGGGCAAGTACACCAAGGCCGAGCGGCTCATCGCGCCTGTCATGGACGCTTGCCGCCGTGTGTTCGGCGAACGACATCCGGAAACCCTGCAGAATCTAGCGACGCTGGCCATCGCTTACAAGGAGCAGGGAAAACTCGTCCGGGCCGAGGGCATCCAGAGCCGTGTTCTGGAGCTGTACCGTTTGACCAAGGGCGAGCGGCATCCGTTGGCGGTGCTGGCCCTCAACAATCTGGCGGACACCTATGATAAGGAAGGAAAGTACGGACAGGCGGAGCCATTATTTATCCGCGCCGTGGAGCTGAGCCGGTCCATATCCGGCGAGGAGCATCCGAGCACGCTGCTCTATGAGAACAATCTGGCGGATCTGGAGCGAAAGACGGACCGCTATGCCGAGGCGGAGCTTGGTTATCGCCATGTGCTCGAAATTCGCCGCCGCGTGCTGGGCGAAGAACATCCGGACACGCTGATTTCCATGATGGGCGTGGGGCGCGCGGCCCGCGGCCAGGGAGCATTCGACAACGCAGCGCAAGTCTTCTCGCAAGTGCTGGAAATCCGCCGCCGGACATTGGGTGAGGAACATCCTTATACTTTCAATTCGATGTTCGAGTTAGCCCGCACATATGACCGGCAGGGGAAGTTTGCGGATGCCGGGAACCTCTACGCGCGTTTGATGGCGGGACGCCGGCGCGTGCTCGGGCCGCGGCATCCCGCGACGTTGATCGCTCAGTTGGGTCTGGGGCGGGCACTTCTCGAACAACGCAAGTACGAAGACGCGGAAATTATCCTGCGCGAGTGTCTCAGCGGCTATCAAAAGACTGCGCCTGACGCCTGGCAGCGTTTCGATGCGGAAAGCGCGTTAGGCGCCAGCCTCGCCGGAGAGCGGAAATTCCAGGAAGCCGAGGCTCTGATGGTTGAGAGTTACCCGGGTCTGCTTGAGCCCCGGCCCGGCATTCCGACTGAAGACCGGAGCGCGTTGGTACAGGCGCGAAGCCGGCTTGTGGACCTCTACGAAAATTGGGGTAAACCCGAGCAGGCGACCAGGTGGCGTTAAGGCCCACGCTGTTGTGGTGGAACGCGCTTCGGCGCATTTTGCCGGCGTCTGCCATGGCCTGCTGGCGTCCTGCTTGGGGTTTGGGAGCAACGGAACAGAAACCCGGCTTAAGCTCCGGCATCCGATAGCCGGCAGCAACTCGACCAGTCCCGCCGAAAACATCGTGAAGACAGTCTCGCTTAGCGCAAGTTGGACCTCGATGCCGCCCGCGCTTACGCGCGGCCCAATGACTTACGGCTCGAATTGAGTGAGGCGCCGATGGCGGACCGTGCGCCCGGCGAATTCATAGCGACATTAGCCTGCTTACCCGATTTCGGGTAGTTCGTAGCCTTTTCGCCGCCGCCGTGTCAAACGATCATTAGCCTCTGCATCACCGGTGAAACGCTCGGCCTCGGGGTCCCAATGGAGCTTCCGGCCAAGCTGCCGGGTGATGTTCGCGAGGTGACAGACGCTGATCGAGCGATGCCCAATCTCGACATCAGCTAACGGCGTTTTGCGGCTCCGCATACAATCGAGCCAGTTCTGCATGTGATATTTCGCCTGCCACTGCGCTCGCTTCCATTTGTCCACTTCATCAGCCGGAGGCAGTTCCTTGATGAGGTTGGGCGGGTCGGTGCGGAAATCGTTCCGCGTGATCTCGATTCGCCCCTTCTCGCCGATGAACATGGCGCCGCCTTGCAGGGTCCCTCCCGCGGGCATCTCCAATCGCACTTCCACGCCATTGCCATAACGCCACCCCACCGCGCCCCGCGGGGCATCCGCGAGAGGCCAAAATTCCACCGGACCGGTTCCGTCCATCCCCAGAGCCGATTGCACCTGATCGATCCCGTGCGCGCCCCAGTTGGTCATATCGGCTCCAGAATAGTCCCAATACCGCATCCAATGCGTGAACAGTTCCGGATTGAAAGGCCGCATCTCGGACTGGCCGAGCCACATATCCCAATTCATCCCTTCCGGGACCGGATCTTCAGGCATCGCGCCAGTTCGCACCGGCTCGCTATAATTGACGCCCAGCACCAGGCGGATACGGCCCAGCCCGCCTGAACGCACAAAATCACAGGCAACGCGGTTCATGGCCATGGAACGCTGCTGACTACCCACCTGCAAAATACGCTTGTATTTGCGTACCGCCCGCTCGAGCACCCGGCCTTCCGCGACATAGAGGGACAGCGGCTTTTCAGCGTATACATCCTTGCCGGCCTGTACGGCGTGAATGGCACAGAGCACACGGGCGTGATCGTTGGTGCCGACGATGACGCCATCGATATCTTTTTGTTCAAGCAACTGCCGGTGGTCGTCGTAGATGCGCCACGATGCTTTGCGCTTGGCCGCCGCATCCTCGGAGCGTTTGCGATAACAGTCGGCCACGGCGACAATCTCGGCCCCGTCCGGCAACTGGTCGATCAGCAGGCCGCTGCGGTTGCCCACGCCGATGACGCCCACCCGAATGCGGTCATTGGCGCCAACCGCCGAGCGCGGCAGAAGGTACGGGAAGGCCGCGCTCGCCATCAAGCCGGCCTTGGTGAACATTCGTCGCGATACTTTTTCATTCATGGAGTCTTCCTTGTGTGTCCTTTGGTCAGGTTTTCGAATAGAAACAGGCCGCTTTTGCCGCCCACGGCGAAGTCGAAATCACCATCGCCGTCGATGTCCGCCACGGGAATCTGCATGCCGCCGCCCGCGCGGGAACCATAGTCGACGATATGCCGCGACCACACCACGCTCTTTCCGGCTTCGGACTGGTGGTATTCGTACCAGTAAATGCCGAGCGGGTCGTGCTCGCCGGGATCGTGGCCGTCGTGGGCCATGAAGCGCTTGCCGGTCAGGAGCTCCTTGCGGCCGTCGCCGTTCAGGTCCACCAGGGTGAGCGCGTGCGCCTGCGACCAGGATTGATCGATCATGTGCTTCACCCAGGTGTGATCGGGCCGCTGCTCCATCCAGAAAATGCCATAGTCGTGGGCGTTGGCGGTGAGCAGGTCCGGCAGACCGTCATCGTTAATATCGAGCACGTAGATGAAACTGGTGGCGCCGAGGTTGAATTCAGCGTGAAACTTCCATTCGCCGATTCGCGGATCTGGCGGAGCCTCCAGCCAGCCCTGCGGCGTGATGATGTCATTTCGGCCGTCGCCGTTCACGTCGCCGGCCCCGATGCCGTGCCCGTAGTTTTGAGAGCTGACGACGTGCTTCTTCCAGGCGCCTCCCGCCACCTCGTACCAGGCAGTGGGCGCCTTCGCGTTGCCGAATTGCGGCAGGAGCTCGCGGGCCTTACCGTCATTGTCGAGATCCACCAGGAACGAAAATTCCACGGCAAAACCCTGGTCGATAGGATGATCCTCCCACATGACGCCCGGTTTACCGGGATTGCGCGACCACCAGATTTTGCCGGAATGCCATCCTGAGCTGACGATGTCCACGAAACCGTCGCCATCGACGTCGAGCGGAAGGTCGCTTAGCGACGCGAGATAGGTGCCGTATTCCTTCAGCCGCCGCACTTCGTGTTTTTTCCAGGCCGGATTCTCGTACCACGCTTCGCCGGAGAAGATGTCGGGCCGACCATCGTTGTTGAAATCGGCGATAGCGCAAGTCTCGCTGACACCGAGGTCAATGGTCTTACGCTCAAACAAGATTTCCGGACCCCGGGCCGATACGCAAAGCATCAGCCCTATCGCGAATACCAATCCGGGGATGGCGATAAATCTCATTGAAGAGGGTATGTCCGCTAAAAGCGCAGCTTCAACGCCAGTTCTCCGGTGCGCGGATCTTTCGCGCTGGTAATCTGCCCAAAGGTTCCGGCGCCTAGGTTTGTGCTCGGTCCATTGAAATTCGTATGATTGAACACATTGAAAAACTCACTACGGAATTGAAGCGTCATGCGCTCGTGAATACGAAAATCCTTGTAAGCCGCCATGTTGAAAAGGATAAGTGCGGGGCCTCGAATGGTTGCATTCTGGACGTTTCCGTAATAGCCCGCGGCGGGCTTACCGAATGAGCTGGTACTGAACCACTGCTGGAGCGTTTTTGGATAGGTGACCGGGGCGATAAGATCGGGACGGATTGCCAACCCGGTATTGGCGAGGCTCAGGCCCAAGGTCTGAGAAGGACCGCTTTGAATTGTAGTCACGTCGGAATATTTCCATCCGCCCAGCAAAGCATGTTTCCAGCCTCCGGATTTTTGGTACCACGGCACACTATAGATCACACTGGTGGAAAATACCTGGGGTACATTCAGACTGGAGTTTCCGTAGGCTAGCTGAGGCTGATGCACATTTTGAAATCCCCCGGCATTATCCAGGTTATGGGACCACGTATACGCCACCGTCAGGTAAACGTTGTTCCCGACCGGGTGGCGCAGGCCGAGTTCCAAAGCATTCCAGTTATCGAGGCCGATGGGCTCGCTGAAGGTGATTGGACCCAACCCCTGGTAAGGAGCGTAGTATGCCGAAGTGTACGCGCTGGTGTTGAGGTTCGGATTGAAATCGAATCCACCGAAGGGCAACGGCTGGTTGATGTTTATCGATGTCTGTAAGTGACGAGCGACATTGCCGGCACCGGCAATTGAAACAAACCAATTTGCTCCGAACTGTTCCTGCCAACTTACACTGAATGTCTGGATTCGCCCGATCTGGTAGTCCAAAACCTGCCCGGATACCGAATTGGCCGTCAGCGGGGCTGCCGCGCTACCCACGGGATTCGGGAAATTCGCATTGATCAAGCTGGTGCTCTGTACAACCGGGTAACTGACACACCCCTGGGAACAAGCCGCACCCATACCCGCGTTTCTGTTGTAGGTAACACCGTAACCGCCACGCAGCGCCGCCCGCCCGTTGCCAAACATATCCCAGGCGAAACCGAAGGTGGGCGCAAAATAAAACTTATGCGCATCGGTCAGGTTAAGCGGTACTCCATTCACACCGTTGAGGATGATGCCGTTCGCCGGGTCATAGGCCGGCGTTGGAGTGATGATACCCGCGGGCGACACGATGGGAGCGTTGGCGGGATTGAACTTTGCCGGATCAAAATCCACCATGTAGCCTTGCTGGGCATGAGGGAAGGGCATATAGAACAACCGCACGCCGGCCGAGATGGTGTTGTAATAGTGTGGTATGAAAATCGGGCCGCCGAGATTCCACCCAAAAATGTTCCACTCCTCGGGCGAAATCGTAGTGCTAAAGAAATTGCGCGTATCGAGGACGGTGTTGCGAAGAAATTCCCAACCGCCTCCGTGAAATTGGCCGGTGCCGCTCTTGGTTTGCACAATCACCACACTGGCCCCCATCAGGCTGTACTTGGAATCGTAATTACTCTGAAGAACCTTGACCTCGTCAATCTCGTCCGGATTCGGAAGGATGGTGGTTTGGTTATTGTTGCCGGTGTTATTGTTCCAGATTCCATCCAGAGTGTAGAAGGATCCAGTAGGTCCCCCTCCGTTGACATTCAGGCTGTTGACCGTGTTATAGCCTCCGGTTCCCATCGCGCTTTGTGGCGAGGTATTAATAACGCCCGGCATCAGCGAGCCGATACCTTGATAATTCCTTCCATTCAGAGGAAGGGCCTCCACCTCCTCCCCCGATACCGTGCTGGAAATTTCGTTGGTGGTGGTTTGAACGGCGGCGGCGCTCGCCGCGACGGTGACGGTGGACGTGACCGTACCCAGTTGCAGCGCAACGTGCACGGTGTAGACACTTGCGGACTCCAAATAGATACCGGCTTCTTTGAATGAGCTGAATCCCTGGCCGGTGACCGTCACGTCATAATGTCCCGACGTCAGGCCAACCGCCGAGAAGCTGCCGGTCGAATTGGACGCGGTTTGGGTAACGGTTCGGGTCTCCACGTTGGTGATGCTCACCTTGGCTCCGGCTACCGCCGAACCGGACTGATCCACTATCGTCCCGTTGATTATTCCCGTGGTCGTCAATTGACCATGGCAAAGCGTATTGGCCATCGCCAGCCAGATAACAGCCTTAACACCCGTTGAGGAGCGGCTGCTCAGAATTCCGTGGGAATATCTCAATATTTCGTCATACATGCGTTTTCTTCTGTCAATACGTCGCTTGAAAAGATAGATTCTCATCGAAGACACCCTACTTTCAGAAAAAGAACTTTAGAGCCAACTGCACCAGTCGCGGATTGTTTCGCAAGCCCGTGATTCGGCTGAAACCCGTCTTGTTGTTGAAATTGAGCTGGCCGGGGTTGCCAAACTGCGGTGTATTGAAGGTATTGAAAGCTTCCGCCCGAAACTCCAGATCTCTCTTCTCCCCGATAGCGAATCGTTTAAAGATGGAGGAGTCGAGGTTGATGAACGCCGGTCCCCGCACTTGGTTCGGCTGCCCGCCCAGAACTGAATAGTCGCGCTGTCCAACTTGTGTGGCAACGGGCGGCTGGGCAAAAGCGGCCGCGTTCAGCCACTGCGTTTGGTTATGTGGTCCGGCATAGGGATCCTGACCCGGAACCCCAAATGCATTACACCCAAAGTCAGTGGTGGTAGCAACGGGGCAGCCAACGTTGAACGGCTGGCCGCCTTGATAGGTGTAAATGTAGTTGACATGCCATCCTCCGGTCAACGCATTTACCAGGCCGCCAGCATTGCCCAATAAAGCCTTGCCTTTGCCGATGGGCAGCGCGTACTGCCCAGAGACATGAACCACGTGGGTGGCATCGGCGGTGCACAGCGCATAGTCGGGCGAGATACCGAAGCCCGGCAGCCATTCCGCCCGGAATCCCGATGATAGCCCTGATTTGCCCGCGTCGTTAGCCTGGCACTTGCCAAATGTGTAGTTTGCCAGCAAGGTAAAGCCATCACGGAACTGATGCTGATAGACGGTTTGGAGGGATCGATAGTTGCTCTTGCTGCCCGTAGTCAGATACTGTGAATTTGCTGCAAGGTTCGGGAATGGCCGGTAATTCGTCTGATTCACACTCGGCGGCAGAATCACACTTGGAGAATTGTGAACGCCCAACGCATCCAAATGCCCGCCCGCCGTCGCGACATAGCCGGCTTGAATCGAATCACGACCCGTAAACTGATATTGGATCGTCAAATTCATACTCTGTGTGTAAGGCGTCTGGTAATCGTACTGCTTGCCGCTGAGACTCAGGCCTGGTCCGGTTATCTGGTTGGGATCCTGAAGGTTGATCGCGCCGAATGTGTTCTCGAGCGTAGCTGTTTGGCCATTGGGAAGCGTGATGGGGACTAATGAGGTTGTGCTCGGCGAATTAATCGTATATTGGAAGGGGTAATTGGTGCCCAGCGTGTTGCCGTATCCGACGGAATCGAACGCGCCGTATGCTATACCGTAGCCGGCTCGTATTACAAATCTGGGGCGCAGGCGATAGGCGAATCCAAGGCGTGGGGCAAAGTTAGTGGTTTGTGCATTATACACATGCAGGCCGGGCACGCAGTCGACCTGAATGTTATAACTGGCAAGCAGCGCATTGAAGGCGGAGGACCGCGGGACAGTGCAGCCTTTTTGAGGGACATAATATGTGCCGGTGCCGTCATTGCCGTTAGCCATGATGAAGTTGGCTTGTCTCCCGCCGGCCTCGCTGTAAGGACTCGAGTAGTCCCAGCGAAGCCCTAAGTTTAGCGTGAGGTTCGGTGTAAGCTTCCAGTTATCCTGAGCGTAAATGCCCGCATAAGTTGAAGAATAATTGGTGCCCGCATAGTTTGAACCGTTGTAACCGCTGGGGCCGCCAAGATTGTCATACGTAGTAACACCCGCAGATCTCCCGGCAGTGGAGTTAGCCGGTATCAGAAGAAAATCCGCGATACCAGTTAATCCGGTAGTCTGGTTCGGAATGTCCGTGTATTGTCCATTGTAAGTAAAATTTCCTCTGCTGTAGGCAGGCTGGGTTATATCTCCCACGATTCGATTTAGTTGGAAGCCGGCCTTGAATTGGTGGCTGCCGCGAATCAGCGTCAGGTTGTTCGAATAGTCCTGCGCGGTGGTCGTTTGTAGCGTTGGCGAAAACCGGCGCGATCCAAAGGCATTAAACCCGCCGATATTGATGGTGGGAAGGCCGCCGTTATGAGCAATCTGCGGTATGCCTTGAATGCCGTACTGCGCCGGCAGGCCAAGCATATCGAGATTCGGAATCGCGCGAGTGTTGTAGTTATGATTGAGTCCAACGCGTGCTTCGTTGACCAGCGTGGGCGAAAAAAGGTGCGTCTCGCTCAGAGCGAGCAGGTAAACTGGTTGGGTTGTGGCAAAGCTTGTTTGCAGGGCCGATCCCAAGGCGGCGGAGAACGGCTGGGTCGCGCTTTGATCCGTGGTGGCTCGGCTGAGGACTCCAAAAACTATATCTTTGGCGCTGATGTTGTGATCGATTTTTACATCGTACTGGTTGATCGCCGTATTCTGTAAGGGAGCGGCAAAGTAATTATTCTGGAGGCTGGTGGTGCTTGGGGCGGGCAGCAACTGAAGCAGCTTGACTGCATTCGGATCGATTCTCGATACCGGAATCAGATTGAGTTGCGTCATCGCGTGGGTGAAGTCCGTCATTCCGCGCAAGCTCCCATTGTAGAAAGGATCGCGCGCGTACACCGTGTTGCTCCCGGAATTCACCAGTCCCGTAGCGGGGTCGGTCGCTCCGGATGGCAAGGCGCGTGTGGTGGCCGGATCAAACACCGTACCGAGCGGGAATTTGCGGCCCAGCGCATCCGTTTCCGTTCCGCTGTTACGGCTGATCAGGTCCTGTAGATTCGTGAAATTACTGCTTCGCATCGAATTTGCCGGTATGGTGTCCGTGAAAGTAATTGGGGCTACCGTTTTCGAGCGCTGATAATCGAAGAAAAAGAACGTCCTATTTTTGCCGTTGTAATATTTTGGGATGTAGACTGGGCCGCCTATCGTGCCGCCGAACTGATTTTGTCTATATTCCTGCCGCCGTACGCCATTTAGATTGGAGAAGTAGTCGTTGGCATTGAAGTCTTCATTACGCAGAAATTCCCAAAGATCGCCCTTGATTTGGTTGGTCCCGGATTTCATTACGGCGTTGATTACGGCGCCAATGGAGTGCCCGAATTCCGCGCTGTTGTCCCCACTTTGCAGTTTGAATTCCTCGATTGCGTCCGGGACGGGGACCACGGTGACGCCACCGAATACTTCCTCGTTGTTGTTGACGCCGTTCAGCCGGAAATCTAGCTGGCCGGGCTCAGCGCCATTCGTGAATATAGAACCAGTGAAGTTTTGGCCTGACGGCGATGGAATCGTACTCACCGATCCTCCCACCAGGTAGCTGCCCGCGGAAAGCTGTGTGAGGGATAGCCAATTGCGGCCATTGAGCGGCAGTTCGTTCACTGGCCTGGAAGCGATGGTCTGGCCAAGGGAAGCATCCTGCGCTTGCAGGAGTGGAAGCGCGGAGCTGACCGTTAATACCTCACTCACAGCGCCGACTGCCAGTGAAATGTCGGCTGTAACGACATTCTGGACATGGATCTGTATGCCGGTAACCAGGTAGGTCTTGAATCCGGGCGCCTCGACTTTAAGCGCGTAGGAGCCCACTGGGACAGCTTCGAAAACGTACGTTCCACTGGATGAGGATCGGGCCTTCTGCGCTACCCCGGTCGCCTCATTCGTTAGTGTGAGCTCGGCGCCCGGTACTAGGGCTGCAGTGGGGTCTTTCACCGTGCCCGCTACGCCGCCCATGTCGATCTGGGCCCGAAGTGGCAGAGAAGAAATACTCATGAGCAATGCCGTGCTAGCAAAAACCAGCCCTATCTTCCTGCTCGTCTGTGATCGAGTATCCATACGACCGCGTCCTGTAAGGCTTGATTCCTCGTGGCGCATTATCTTGCTCCTCTCAGGAACTCCCGGCCTGCGCGTCCTGCGCCGCGCCGAGCCCGGTTCTTAGAAACTCCACACCTTCAAATGCGATGGCCTCCGCAGTGGGCGCAAGGTCCCGCCAGATGGAGGCCGCAACGGAAAGCTCTCCCAGTGAGAAGCCAAAGCTTTCGATAGTTACCCAGCCCTCGTAGTGAAGGTCTCTCAGCGCCCGGAAGACACCTTGCCAATCGGTGTGACCACTGCCCGGTATACCGCGGTCGTTCTCGCAGGCGTGCAGGTGCTTCAGGTACGGAGCGACCGAGCGAAGCGCGGCGGCGACGTCCTTCTCTTCGATGTTGGCGTGAAAAGTGTCGAACAGGAGGCCGACGTTGGGGTGATTGATTGCGGCAGCAAGCGCCACTGCGTCGGCTGCCGTGTTGAGAAAATAGGTCTCGAACCGGTTCAATGGCTCTACGGCAATGGTCATCTCATACGACCGCAGGGTGCCGCTGAGGGATTGATAACAATCCACCGCCCAATTCCATTCGTCTTCGGTCCGCCGGCGGCCGGGAAGATAGCCCACCGGCGAGTAGAGCGGACCGGCGATGATCTTTGCACCGGTCTCGGCGGCTACCCGCACGCAGTCCCGGAGGTGGGCCTGGGTCTTTTGCCGCACGCCGACGTCACTGCTGATGGCGCTTAGGTCTTGGGGCAGAACGGAACAGAACGTGCAGGCGGTTGGTTTTCCTCAAGGCTACGGCGGATGTCGGCAACCGGCAGTTGCCCAGGCCGTATCAGCGGTAATTCCACGCTACCAAAGCCGTGCTGCTTGATTGAAGGTAGCCGGCTCAGCAGGCCGCGGTCGACGCCGGCGGCCCAAATGAAAGTATTCACCCCGAACTTCACGTGATGCGGTGTTCTCCAATCTGGCCCAGGATCGCTGATTTTCTGTGGTCAGTAAGCGATTTTACCGCCGGCCGTTTCGATGACAAGCTAATAATGGCTAACTTCTTTGAGGAGACGGTCATTAACAAGCGCACAGGCGTTCCTATAGTTTGCCGTCAACGACTTACGAGCGAGTGAGCGCACGCTATTAACCTCGCTGGTAAAGGATTCGGGCTACGGATTAACGTTTCGCGGCTCCGCGCACTTTGCCGGCGCGCCAGCGCCTGGAGCCAGGCGTTCCCTTTGCATCGCCCAAGCGCATTTGGTATATCTAAGGAATCAGTTGGATTAGAGGCGTGGTGGGCGATGAAAAGCCTTCAGGCGGAGCCGTTCACACTTGAAATCGCACAGGAAAAGAAAGAGCTGGAAACGGTGCTCGAATCCGGCATTTTTGCCGTGTCTTCGAATGCCGCCAAGCTTTTGCGATTTGTTTGCGAGAGGTACTTCAACAACGCCGCGGACACCATCACCGAGCACGACGTTGCGATCCATGCACTGGCAAGCCGATCGGACTTCGATCCCCAGACGGACTCGATCGTCCGAGTCGAGGCGCATCGAGTTCGCAAGCGCCTGCAGGAATACTATGAAACAGAAGGAGCTTTCCATCCGGTAAAGATCGTCCTTTCCCGCGGGCATTATGCTCCCCGATTCATCCACGCGGACACGGTGTTGAACCGGGTGGCGGACGAACCGTCAACTTCGCTTGACGTAGAGGTCGCGCCCGTCGCGCCACCGAATGGATTGCATCCCGTTCGGCCTCTGCTGCGCGGCCGGTGGCGGCTTGCCTGGGCCGCTGCGGCGATCATAGCCGCCGGACTGGCTACCGGCTTTCCCTGGATGCGTTCATTCCGGGATAAACAGCTTGCGGCCCGGCCAGTTGAGCCAGCCGCCGGAGTCGGCAGTGATACCGTCCGGATCCTGGCGGGGCTAGCTTCCGGAGCGTACATGGACCGGTCGGGAACGCGCTGGTCGGCGGATGGGTATTTCACCGGCGGGACGGCAACGGCGGTCCGCTATTATTCCCTGGCGGGGGCGGACGATCCGGCGATTTATCAGCACGCCAGGACCGGGGAGAACTTCAGCTACGATATCCCGCTGCGGCCAGGCAGGTACGAGATGCGCCTGATGTTTGCCGAATCGGCGGAAGTAGTGATCCTTGGGGCCGTGGGAGAGGGTTCCCGCAATTTTCACGTCACAGCCAACGGCGTTCAGATCTTACCTCCAATCGGCGGCCGCCACATGCGCCAATTGGACGTCGTGGCGGATGCTGGGGGCAGCAACACCGCGGATGTCAAGGTCTTCAAAGACATTACGCCGGCCGCGGATGGGAAACTTCACCTCCGGTTCATCGGCCGGAATCAAGCGGCGCTGGTGAATGCGATCGAGATCGTTCCCGGGCTGAATGGCAAGATGCGGCCGTTGCGCTGGCGTGCCAACGAGACCCCTTACACGGACCACGCAGGCAATCTATGGCTCTCAGACCGGTACTTCCGGGGAGGGAGACTTTCCCGCTTTCACGCGGTCGTCTCCCGTACCGCGGATCCCAGCCTGTACGAAGAAGAGCGCTTCGGCGCCTTCACGTATTCCATCCCTGTGGTGGTCGGCGGCAGTTACACAGTCCGGATGTACTTTGCCGAGAACTACTTCGGCGGATGGGCCGCTCCAGCTTCCCCACCTCGGGTCTTTACTGTATATGCCAACCACACCCTGCTGCTCCACGATTTCGACATTTCGCGGGAGGCGGGGGGAGCGGTCGCGGCCCTCACGAAAACATTCCGCGGCATCAAGCCCAACCCATTCGATAAAATCGTGCTGAGCTTTGAACCATCTACGGAGTTTGCGATCGTCAATGCGATCGCCGTGGAGGACGAGGCTAAATAGCAAGCCGAGGCTATATGACAGGATGGGCTTGGAAGCGCGGTTTCAAGTAAGCTCGATCACGCCGGTCGGAAATCTTCCGGTGATTCAGGACGTCAAGTCCGAGGTGGGCCTATCGGTAGTGTTGGGGCAGTCCACGATGGCCGCACTCGACCTCGACGGCCCCAAAAGCGAGCACCAGTACGACATTGATGCGGTGGTCACGAAGATGTAGCACCTGCCGTGGGGCGGGCTCATTGGGCTTCAGGCTGTCAGTTGCGTTCCGTGACGCGGGCATGGATCGTTACGCCCACGACGGCAAACTGGTATTTGTCCTTCTCGGCCGTGTACGGGATTTTAGTACCCGTTACGAGCTTCCCCCATTTGTGCGACTCGAGCAGCATCGAGTTAGGGCGCGCTTTCGGCGCCTGGCCCTGTGCGGAATCGCGAAGCGTGAAATCCAGCCGGTATACATTGGTTGGCGTTTTGTCTTCGGCGGAGAGCGGAATCAGCGCCGCTGCCATGATTAGGAGTGTGCTCAGGATTCGCATCTCATCCTTGACGCTTGATTTATCGCTAGTGTGCAATCTTTGCCCGGTGAACTTTTCGCCCCGCGCTAGCGTATACTCTGAGGAGCCGAAACTATGAGTTTTTTATCGAAACAGTTCATCGATGTCATCCAATGGACCGAACCCGAGCAGGGTATTCTGGCCTACCGCTATCCCATGGAGGACATGGAGATCCAGAACGGCGGCAAGCTAACCGTACGTGAGTCGCAGATGGCCGTTTTCGTAAATGAAGGCCGTATTGCCGATGTCTTCGGGCCTGGCCTGTACACCCTCAGCACGCAAACACTCCCGATTCTCACGTATCTCATGAATTGGGACAAGGCGTTCAAATCGCCCTTCAAATCCGATGTCTACTACTTCTCGACGCGTTTGCAAACCGACCAGCGCTGGGGAACCGCTACTCCGGTAACCATCCGCGATCACGAGTTCGGAGCCATTCGCATGCGGGGCTACGGGATCTACGCCTATCGGATTTCGGACCCACGCCTGTTCTACACCAAGGTGAGCGGGACTCGCGACCTCTACCGGGTCGCCGAACTGGAAGGTCAACTCCGCAACACGATCGTCGCGAGAATGACGGACGCGTTCGCCCAGAGCAATGTGCCCTTCCTCGATATGGCCGCGAATCAGGCCGCGCTGGGGCAAAAGATCGCCGAGACCGTTAGACCCTCTTTGGCGGAGCTGGGTCTTGGCCTCGATACGTTCATTGTCGAGAATCTATCGCTGCCCGATGAGCTGCAGAAAATTCTCGATCAAAGGATCAGTATGAATATGATCGGCGACATGAACCGGTACACGCAGTTTCAGGTCGCGCAGTCGATGCCCATTGCGGCGGCGAATGAAGGCGGCGGCGCTGGTCTGGGAGTTGGTTTAGGCGCGGGGTTAGCCATGGGCCAGAACATGATGAACGCGATGAAGCCCGGCAGCCCGGCTGCTCCAGGCGCGCCTGAATCGCCAGCCGGCCCCGCAGCGCCGGTGGCCGACACCAAATTCTGTACCAACTGCGGCAAGAGCGTCCCGAGGAGTGCCAAATTCTGTCCGGAATGCGGGACCGCGCAGTAGCGTAGTGCATGTGCGGCATCGAGTGGGTGGTGGAAGCGCACGGTTGTGATCCGGCCGCTCTGACGGACCTCGCCAGGCTGCAATCGTTGTTCGACTCGCTTACCGGCGACCTCGCCCTGCATCCGGTCGGCGAGCCGAACTGGCATCAGTTCGATGGGGCGGGCGGAATCACCGGCCTGCGATTGCTCTCCGAATCTCACCTGGCCTGCCATACCTTTCCGGAGTTCGGGTCATTGTGTCTGAACGTGTTCTGTTGCCGCCCACGCGCTGATGCGGATTTTGAGAAGCTGCTGAAACATCACGTGGGAGCAGCCAGAGTGCAGGTTCGCCGAATCGAGCGGCCCTATCAGCTATGAGCGATCGAGCATGAGCGCCCGCACCGCCAACTGCCCCAATTGCGGCGCGTCCGTCAACTTTCGCTGGTCGAGCGCAGTGCAGACTACTTGCGAATTCTGCCACTCCATTCTGGTCCGCACCGATGTGGATCTGCGGCGTGTCGGCGAGGTTGCGGATCTGCCACCGGACAGTTCGCCCATCCAGATCGGGACCGAGGGCGCTTATCAAAACAAGACCTTTACCGCGGTGGGCCGGATCCTCTACGAATACGAGCAGGGCGGCTGGAATGAATGGCACATCGTCTACAACGACGGCTCGAGCGGCTGGCTGTCCGACGCGCAGCTCGAGTACGATCTCTCGTGGCTGACGCGTCCTCCGGAACCGCTGCCGGCTGCCGGCGAGATGTTTCGCGAACACGAGTTCTCATGGAATAGCAAGCGCTTTCAGGTCACCTCCGTAACCAATGCGCATTACAAAGGCGTGCAGGGTGAGTTGCCGTTTCAATACTGGGACAAGCACGACCTGCTGTTCGCCGACCTGCGTACTGCAGACGGCGATTTTGCAACGGTGGACTATAGCGAGTCGCCGCCGCTGCTGTTCATGGGGCATGCGGTCGAATTCGACGACTTGCATTTCAAGAACCTCCGCATGTTTGAAGGTTGGACCTGATGAGCTCGGCGTTTGTCAGTCCGCCGGTCGTGAAGCCGAAATCGTTATCGTGTCCCAACTGCGGCGGCCCTGTGGAATTGCGCGGATTTGCCCATACGTTGAACGTAGTTTGCCCCCAATGCTTGACCCTGCTCGACGCTTCCACCCCCGAGCTTGCCATCCTTCAGACCTTTCAAGGCAAGCAACGGATTCAACCGCTGATCCCGCTCGGCTCGCGAGGCAGCTTCAGCGGCACGGTCTTCGAGGCGATTGGATTCCAGCGGCGCGAAACGGACGATAGCGGATGGAATGAGTATGTGCTGTTCAATCCGTACAAAGGCTTTCGATATTTGAGTGAATACAACGGCCATTGGAATTTCATTCGTGCTCTGACCCGTATTCCCGAAGAGGTCCCGTCCACAGGCAAGAAATATGTTCGTCTGGATGGCTGCCGGTACACCGTGTTCTACACGGCTCAGGCCAAAACGGTTTTCGTGCTGGGCGAGTTTCCATGGCAGGTTCACGTTGGCGAAGTCGTGCTGGCCCAGGACTACATCGCAGTCCCGCGGATGCTCTCCTCGGAAACCACCGGCGAGGAGGTGACCTGGTCACTGGGCGAGTATTGGACCGCTCAGCAGATCTGGCAGGCTTTCCGTCTGCCGGGCAGCGCGCCCGCGGCCTCCGGCATTTTCGCGAATCAGCCAACTCCCTATCTGGGCAAAGTCTATCCTGCGTGGCGCCTCTGGTTCCAGTTGATGCTGGCCCTGGCAGTTGTCGCGCTGTTCTTTGGCGTGACGGCCCCGCGGAAAGAGGTGTTCCGGCAGCGCTACAGCTTCACAGCGGGGATGCCCGGCGCCGCTTTCGTTACCAGCCCCTTCGAGCTCACCGGCTCCACTTCCAATCTCGAGATCGCGACGCATACCGATCTCTCGAGCAACTGGGCCTATTTCAACCTCGCGTTGATCAACGAAACCACGGGCACGGCGCGGGACTTCGGCCGCGAGATCAGTCATTACAGCGATGAAGGCAGTCCCAATGACAGGGTCGTCATTCCGAACGTCAGCGCGGGGAAGTATTATCTAAGGGTCGAACCGGAAATGCAGGCAGGCCAGAACAGCATGAATTACGAGTTGATCGTACGCCACGGCGTACCGGCGTACGGATGGCTGTGGCTCGCGGCGTTATTGCTTTCGATCCCGCCGATTTTTAAAGGTATACGGGCCGCGGCATTTGAATCCAGGCGTTGGCGCGAAAGCGACTATGGGAGCGCGTCCAAGTGAGAACGAACCCGGTGTACCTGATTTACGGAGTCATGCTGCTCGGCTTAACGGCGATGGCTGAGTACCGGGGCTGGACCTTCTCCCGGATCAACGAGCAGAAGGTTCTTCCCAGGACGGTCCGCGATAATCCAGGCGCGTACCGTTCGCACTACGGTGGTTATTCCCGCTACATCGGAGGCAAGTAGACATGAACGATTTCCATCCCGGCTATCTCTTCAACGCGATTGTTTACGCGACGCTGGGCATTTTGATCTTCGTAATCGCATTCGCGATCATTGACAGGCTGACACCCTATCACTTATGGAAAGAGATCGTCGAGGACAAAAACGTAGCGCTAGCAGTCCTAATCGGAGCGATGTCGATCGGCATGTGCATCATCATCGCCGCCGCCGTGCATTAACTTTAACTAGAGTGGCGCACGCACCTCCGAAAACCCACCCGAGTAGTACAGGCATTCTTGCCTGTGTGGCACTTAGACGAAGACCTTGACGTTTTCAATCCGGTCCTTGCCCGGCTACCGCTTGCCGCATCTTTATCCCCCAGACCGTTGGCTATTCGTAACTTGGCACTTGCACGGCAGCCTGCCCCAATCGCGCTACCCACCTCCCCAAAAAGAATCCGCCGGGCAAGCCTTTGTCATCATCGCGAATCGTGTGCACGTCCTATGCCGCCCTCTGGTCGTACCCAGCCGCCTGTTGAAAGCGTTAAAAGGGTTTACGGCACGGGAAGCCGACCGGCTCCTCGGCAGAACCGGCGAACCGTTCTGGCAAAAAGAGTCTTATGATCTCTCTGTGCGGGATGACAAGGAGTGGAGCCGGATTGCGGCTTACATTGAGAACAACCCAGTTCTCTTGCCCGGCAGCCGGGCAACGACCGGATTGAAAATATCAGGGTTTCGTCTAAGTGCAACACAGGCACGAATGCCTGTACTACTCGGCGCAACACGGCGGATGCGGTGGGTTTTTGAGGGTGTGTGCGCCACGAATGCTAACGAATGCCCGTAGTTTTGTTCATCTCAGTTTTCCTGATCGCCGCCTGCGGGCTCATTTATGAGTTGATCGCCGGCACTCTCGCGAGCTATCTTCTCGGCGATAGCGTCCTCCAATTTTCTACCATCATCGGCTGTTATCTCTTCGCGATGGGCATCGGCAGTTTCCTGTCCCGCTTTCTCACGCGCGGTCTGGTCGCGCAATTCGTTGGAATCGAGCTGATGGTCGGGCTGGTCGGCGGATTCTCTTCGTCCGCCCTCTTCCTGGCATTCGCCTACACGCAAGCGTTCCGGCTGATCCTGTATCTGGTCGTGATCGCTGTCGGGATTCTTGTCGGCCTCGAGATTCCGTTGCTGATGCGCATCCTGAAGGAGCGATTCCGCTTCAGCGAGCTGGTTTCTCACGTGCTCACGTTCGATTACCTCGGGGCATTAGGCGCCTCGCTGCTGTTTCCAATCCTTCTGGTTCCCAAGCTCGGCCTGGTCCGGTCGGCTCTGGTCTTCGGCATGTTGAACGCCGCCGTCGCCCTCTGGTCGACATTCCTGTTTCGATCGCAACTGGCACGCTCGACGGCGCTCCGCGTGGGCTGCTTTCTTGTGCTGGCACTTCTCACCGGCGGCATGGCATTCGCGGATCGCATTTCCGACGCCGCCGATAACAACCTCTATGCCGACGAGGTCATCTTCAGCCGGACTACGCGCTATCAACGCATTGTGCTCACCAAATGGAAAGACGACCTGCGCCTGTTCCTCAACTCGCATCTACAGTTCAGCTCGCGCGACGAGTACCGTTATCACGAGGCGCTGGTTCACCCCGCTCTGGCCGCTCTGCCTGGAGCGCGTCGCGTGCTGGTTCTGGGCGGCGGCGATGGTCTGGCGGTGCGCGAGCTGCTCAAGTATCCGGCGGTCGAGAGCATTACGCTGGTGGATCTCGATCCCGAGATGACGGGGCTGTTTTCAACGCACCCGGTCCTTTCGCAACTGAACCAGCATTCGCTCACCGCGCCGCGCACGCATGTGATCAACGCCGACGCGTTTCCGTGGCTCGACCGGGTACAAGATCAGTTTGACTTGGCCGTTGTGGATTTTCCCGATCCCACCAGCTACTCGCTGGGCAAGCTGTACACCACTGCCTTTTACCGTCTGCTCGCGAAGCACATCAGCGCTAACGGACTCTTTGTCGTCCAGAGCACCTCGCCTCTGTTCGCGCGGCAATCCTACTGGTGCATCGTTGAGACGCTCAAGCAGGCGGGCCTAAGGACGTATCCGTATCACGTGTACGTTCCATCTTTTGGCGAATGGGGTTTCGTGATCGCCTCACATGCTCCTTATGAACCGCCGCGGCAACTCCCGCCGGGCCTCCGCTTCCTTTCGGCGCGAAATGTGCCCGAGCTGTTCACCTTTCCGAACGACATGCTGCCCATCCCCGTGGATGCCAACCACCTCAACGACCAGATTTTAGTCCGATACTACGAGCGCGAGTGGAAGGATATCGCCCGATAGATCGCCGCCGCTTTTTTCGCGCCGGCTTGAGCGCCGGGCTGGTGGGCCTGACCGCCAAGGCCGAGCGCCGCATCGACGGCTCCTTCGTAAACGAAGCTTGGCCACTGGGTCATCGCCTGCGCGATCACGGCGCGTTCCGTCCGCCCGCTCGCCAGGTTCGAATGCCAATCGTGATCGTGGGCGGCGGCATCGCAGGGCTAAGTGCGGCGTGGCGGCTCGATAAACTCGGATTCCGCGACTTCGCCGTTCTGGAGATGGAGACACAAGCCGGCGGCAATTCGCGCTGGGGAGAGAACGAGATCACGCGCTTCCCGTGGGCTGCCCACTACGTGCCGGTGCCCGGTAAACGCGAATCGCTGGCTCGCGAGCTTTTTGCGGAGCTGGGCGTTTTGCAGGACGGCAAGTGGGACGATCGCGCGCTCTGCTTTGCGCCCCAGGAGCGCCTGTTTCTGCACGGCCGATGGCAGGAGTCAATTGAACCGGAGATTGGTCTGTCTGCCTCCGACCGCAACCAGTTCCGCGCCTTCGAGCAGCGCTTGCAAGAGTTCCGCACCACCGGCCAATTCACCGTTCCCATGGAAGTTGGCGCAAAGCCGTCTCCGCTGGACCGCCAATCCATGGCGAGTTGGCTAAGCGAGAACCGGCTGGATTCGCCCTACCTGCGCTGGTACATCGATTACGCATGCCGCGACGATTACGGAGCGCTGGCGGCCGATACTTCTGCATGGGCCGGTATCCACTATTTCGCTTCCCGCGAGCCGGATGAAAAAGGACCGCTCACCTGGCCGGAGGGCAACGGCTGGATCGCACGCCGCTTGTTGGAGAAACTATCGCGTTACGTGCGCACCGGGTCCGTCGTGTATCGCATCTCGAGAGAAGGCTCGAAACTCCGCGTGTCCACCGAAGATATCGAGTACCAAGCCAGTGCAGTCGTGTTCGCAGCGCCGACCTTCCTGGCGCA
Organism: Bryobacteraceae bacterium; assembly: GCA_051000095.1. GTDB lineage: Bacteria > Acidobacteriota > Terriglobia > Bryobacterales > Bryobacteraceae > JBBSHP01. The sequence continues at coordinate 51,668 of JBPCOQ010000168.1, forward strand.
CTATATCATCGAGGGCGCAACAGCCGCCGCAAGCTTTCAATACTCTCCATGGCTCACTGCCAATCTCACGCTCGATCGGATTCCGCGCGAGCGCGATACGGAGCTTGCCTGGGACAACGTGATCTACGGGTCGCCATCTCTCGGTTATGTGGACGCAACGCATATGTCGATCGCGTCGCGGCAGGACCGTGCGGTTTGGACTTACTATTGGTCGCTCGCGGAACACACGCCTTCAGAAGCGCGATCGCTCTTGCTCGCGAGCGACTGGGCGTATTGGAAAGAAGCGATTCTGAACGACCTGTCGCGGGCACATCCGGATATCCGAAGCTGTGTCTCTCGCATCGACATCATGCGCATGGGCCATGCCATGGTGCGTCCAGCGCCGGGCTTCATCTTCGCCGAGGAGCGGCGGCGCTGGCTCAGGCCGCTCGCGCATATCCATTTCGCCAACTCCGACCTGAGCGGCTTTTCGATTTTCGAAGAAGCGCAATACAGAGGCGTACGGGCGGCGGAGCGGGCTTTGGCGTCGGAAAGTCATTAATTCCGATCGAAGAGGCGTTTAGTCGCACCCTCAGAAAGGCAGAGTGGAGCAGGCGTTTTCGCCTGTTCTCCAAAAAATACGGACAGGCGAAACCGCCTGTCCCACTCTGGAAATTCGCAAGTTGCCGAAATAAGCCGGACCTCACAAAGTAAGTGGCATTGGGGCGTTGGCCGCTGCCGGCCGCTGGCGACCGGCAGCTGAAGAGCCACCCCATCATGAATCCTGCGGTATAGTTTTCCAAATGAAGTCTCTTTTCTATCTCGTTCCGCCGATTCTCACCATCACGCTCTTCGGCCAGCCTACCACCACCATTCCGCTTACGCCGGGGCGCGACGCCAGCCAGGCCGTCGACGACGAATACACGAAGAAGATACGCGAATACACAACTGAACCGTTCTTCAACTCGCCGCTCACCGATTATCTTCCGGCTTCGAAAACGGTGCCTACTCCCAAGGCCGTGCTTGGCGACGTGGCCGGCGCGCCCGGCATTCTTCCGTACTCGCACGAAGTCTATCGGTACATGCGAATGCTCGAGAAATCGAGCCCACGAGTGAAGGTCTTCAGCATCGGCAAGACCGAAGAAGGCCGCGAGATGATCGCGGTGGCCGTGGCATCCGAGCGGTTGCTGGCTACCCTCGATGAGAACCGCGCCCGGCTGGCCAAGCTAGCCGACCCGCGCACCATTCACCTCGATGACGCGCAGGCCGAAAAGCTGGTGTCCGCGTCGACGCCGATCTATTACATCACCGGAACCATCCACTCGCCAGAGACTGGCGCTCCCACCGCGCTGATGGAGCTTGCCTACCGGCTGGCGGTCGACGAAAGCGCCTACATTCGTTTCATTCGGGACAACGTGATCACGTTGATCACTCCAATCGTGGAGGTGGACGGGCGGGACCGCATGGTGGATATTTACCGATGGCATTTGGCCAATCCCGGCAAGCAATGGCCTCAGTTGATTTACTGGGGTCACTACGTCGCGCACGACAATAACCGCGACGCCATGGGATTGACGTTGCAGCTCACGCGAAATGTCCTGAGCACGTTTGTTGGATGGAAAGCGCAAGTGCTGCACGATCTGCATGAATCGGTTCCGTATCTTTACGACAACACCGTGGGTGATGGTCCCTACAACGCCTGGATCGATCCGATTCTGGCCGACGAATGGCAGATGATGGGCTGGAACAACGTGTCGGAAATGACCAAGTTCGGGATGCCCGGCGTGTTCACGCATGGCACCTTCGACACCTGGTCTCCCAGTTACCTGATGTTCATCGCCGCGATGCACAACGGCATCAGCCGCCTCTACGAGACATTCGGCAACGGTGGCGCGGATACCGAAGAGCGCACACTGCGACCTAACGAATACGCGCGCACCTGGTTCAAGCAGAATCCGCCGCTGCCGAAAGCGAAATGGTCGCAGCGCAACAACAACAACTACGAACAGACCGGTGTGCTGACTGCACTGGCCTACTTCGCTGCAAACAACAAGGTGTTCCTGCGCAACTTCTACATCAAGGCCAAGCGATCCATCGAGAAGCCGCGCACGGCTGGCCCCGCCGCCTACGTCTTTCCATCGGACGATCCGCGGCTTGGCTCACAGGCCGGTCTGTTGAGAATGCTCCAGGATCAGGGCTGCGAGATTTCCCGCGCCAGCGCGCCGTTCACGGTGATGCTGCCCGGGAAGAAAAAGCCGCGTGCTGGCCGCGGCGCAGCGGGTGGAGGCGAGGCTGCGCCAGCCGATACGGGAGCGGGCGACGCGCCGTCCGACACTGCGGGCCGCACGCCCGAGGAGAGCCCCAAGCCTGCGGAGAAGCCCAAGCCGGCTCCGCGCACATTTCCGGCCGGGAGTTACGTTGTGCGAATGGATCAGCCTTATAGCCGGATCGCCGATGCGCTGCTCGATTACCAGTACTGGGCGGCGAATGACCCGCAGAAAAGCATCTACGACGATACGGGCTGGACGTTCGGCGAACTCGGCAACGTACAGGTGCTGCGAGTGTCCGACCTCAAGGTGCTGGATGCGCCGATGGATCGGGTGCAGGGACCGGTCCGGTCAAAAGGTGGAGTGGAAGGCGCTGGCGGCGTCTTCCTGATCAATCACAACGCCGACGACGCTCTGATGACCCTGCGCTACCGCTTTGGGAATGCTTCCTTTGAGGCCGCCGAAGAGCCTTTTGAAGCCGCCGGGCGAAAGTTCAATCGCGGATCGTTCATCGTGCGCAACGTAGCGGCCGATGAATTTGCCAAGGCGGGCGCCGAGCTCGGTGTGCAGGCGTACGCGGTCGCCTCCGCTCCCAGCGTGAAGGCGCATCAAGTTCGCGCTGCCCGCATCGCCATCATACATACCTGGCTCAGCACGCAAGGTGAAGGATGGTGGCGGCTGGAGTTTGACCGGTTCAAGATTCCGTACGACTACATCAGCACCCAGGCCGTCTCCAGGAACGCCGATCTGCGCTCCAAATACGATGTGATCGTGTTCGCCCCGGGGGTACGCGGCAATCCTCAGACAATCGTGAGCGGCCTGCCGCTGTTCGGGAATCCGCTGCCGTGGAAGGTCACGCCTCTCACGCCGAATCTGGGAAAAATCGATCAAACCGACGACATGCGCCCGGGACTTGGGTGGAGCGGTTTGGACCATTTGCAGGAGTTTGTGCGCAAGGGCGGGCTACTCATCACCGCCAATGACACCGCGAATTTCGCGGTAGCGTTCGGATTCACGCCGGGCGTGGGCATCGCGCCCGCGCAGCGATTGAAAGTCACCGGCTCGGCGCTACGTTCGAAAATTGTGGACAAGACCAGTCCGATTCTTTACGGCTACGGCGACAACCTGGCGATCTTTGCTTCGAATCCTCCCATCTTCGGCCTGACGAATCTGGTGGGCGGCGCAGCGGGCCGGCGCAATGCCCCGGCGGAGCGCGAGCGGCCCACCGGGCGCGGCACCGCGGACGATCCCGATGTCGCGCAAGGCCGGACGCCGGCCGACATTCCCGACGAGCCGCACGCCGAAGCTTGGCAGGCGCTGCCGCTCACGAGCGAGCAGTTGCGCAATCCGATTAACGTAATCCCGCCGGCGGCCCGGCCGCGGGTGGTGCTTCGTTACGCGAACGCGCCTGAGTTGCTGGTTTCGGGGCTGCTCGATAATGGCGCTGAACTGGCCCAGCACGCAGCGGTCATCGACGCGCCGTACGGTCAAGGTCATGTAGTGTTGTTCTCGAACAACCCCTTCTGGCGCGCGGAGACCAAGGGCAGTTATTTTCTCGTGTTCAATGCGATCCTGAACTTTGACAATTTGAACACGGGCAGGAAGCTCGACGATAAGTAGACTGGCAGCTTGCTTACATGGTTACTGAACCGCGATCGGGAGGTAGCGGTTTGCCCATCCGACTACGCGAAGGGCTCGTCACACGCCGCGAGAGCTTGCGGTGAGGCAGTGCCCCCACTCTTTCACCAAAGTGAGAGGCTCGAACTGGCGCTTGCCGGTCGGTTGGCGGCAGCGCGCGGTGATTTCATCTCCATCCTGAACGCGATGACAGCTATCCACTCCCTCAACGGCGACCTAAGCCTGAATGCCATAGTTGTGGCTTGCTCCTGATACACGGCGCGATTACTGAACTTGTCGGGCAGCGATCCGCTTTTGACCGTGTCCGTTGTTACGACAAGCTGAAGCCCTCCGGTGAAATCAACGGCTTTACCTGAAGCATCCTCGATCTGCAAAACCGTGACCCAGGTCGGCTCGATGTGAACTGGTAATCCCGTGTCGTTCAGCCACACGGCGTCTTAACGTAAAGCGTGTTTTTCCTTGCCGAGCAATCCCCCGGTGGAAACGGCATTGTCGAATCCCGCGCGCTCCGGTTTTCCGCCGGTCGCGAGTTGGATATACAGAAAACAATTATCGACGGCGAGATCGGAAGGAGTGAAAACCGGAACTGCGGGAGCCGACGTGTGAATGCTTAACCGTGCTCCGGCATAGGTGCCATCAGGGACGTGCCCACGAGCCCAGATAAGGAAATCGCCGTAGACGCGCAAGATTCGCACCCGATATTCGGAAGGCCTACGAAGTCCAAGCCGGCTGTCTCCCGCGAAACAGCGCGGCAATTTCCAGCCAGCTGGGGAATTGACCTGCGCGTGGCAATTCGAGCCCGCCTGGGTGCGCAAGAGGCCGGTATCGAGCATGATCCTGCCCGGACGAGCGGGCGCAGCGATAAGGCGGCCAGAGCCGATCGGTGATACTGAAACGAGTGGGCGCAAAGCATCGGAAAACGCTTGAGGCCATTTTCGATCCAGCGCGGGCCAATATCGTCTGGACCGATGTTGAGAACATGCTAAGCTCGTCGCTCTAGGCTAGGATCGGAACTGAGTGAGGGAAGCGGTTCGCGAGTTCGGGTTGCTTTTCGCGGCGTTCGGGCGGTTTTCAATCGCCGCATCTCGAAAGGAAGCTACGCGTGGCGCCATCATGTCGGTGCGCAGATTTCTGACTGAGGCAGGCGTGAGCGCAGGAGCGGAACAATGACATACAAAGGTTATGAAGGCGCTGTTCGGTTCGATGAAGAAGCAGGTGTCTTCTACGGCAAGGTCATCAACACGCGCGATGTAATTACCTTCCATGGACATCTGTGAATGAGTTGCGATTGGCGTTTGAAGAGTCGGTGGAGGACTATCTTACTTTCTGCCGCACACGAGGTGAAGAACCAGAGACTCCAAATCGCCTGGCTACGTCACTATTACTCTTCCACCCGAATTACATCGAACTCTCTCGATATTAGCCAAAAGGGAAGGCAAGACGCTCCCTGCACTCATAGAGGAGAAGCTCTCGACGCTCGGCGCCTAACCTTTTAATAAACTGCCGAACCCCTGCTGGCGGAAACTGGTGGGAGTCGAACCCACCCGCGACGTAATTGCCGCACGCTGGTTTTGAACACCGCCCGGCATCGGCGGCTTCAGTCCCGCTCGATGCTGAGCGTTAGGATTGCGGGCTCGGGGCGCTCTTCGAATTCGATTTGCCCTATCTTCCAATCGTCCGGGCGAGCCGCGCGGATGCGCCGCCAGGCGGCCAGCATGAGCCCGAAGAGGATTAATGTGTACGCCGGCCTGGCGAGACAGGCCGTAATCAACGTGCTTAACGTTGTCACGTATAGCGCAACGCTGACTCCCTAGATCAGGCACCTTTCGATCAGGGGCCGCTGCCCGGGCAGATAGGATGATGTGAACGGGATCTTTTGGAATCGCAGAAGCAGGTACTCCTCCAGAATCAGAGAAGGCAGATATCCGCAGTTCGAGCGGCAGGGTCAGAACGAAGACTGACGCCACGCTCCAGTACAGCAGAAACCGCTCCACTGCCTGGAGGAACACTTCGCGGTTGCCGCTGTCGCAAATGCGAAGACCCAGTTCACGCTTAGCTCCACGAGTAGGCGAAAGAGATAACGGAATCCGGCCAGAACGAATAACGAGAGCGCCAGCGGCGCGGAAATGGCTACTTGACGCAACGCGAAGGTTCGAACGCCGAAACCGCGAAACCCTCGCCCCAGGGCCAAACTCACGACGCATTCGAAGATGAGCGCGATGGCGAGCGCCGCGAATGCTGCGAGAACGATGCGATACGCGCGGATCGGGCATCACGCGGTCCGCTAATTTCGCGAACCAGCCGCTCAGCGTGCCCCACTCCTGTTGAGCCTGGATGGGCGTCTCGAGGAGCCGGATCTTATGACGCCGATAGCTCCACGCGTACATGCCCATAGCGGCCACCGCCGCGGTGAGTACACCAAGCAGGCTGGTGCGGGCCAATTCTATAAGGAACTGTTCACGGTTGCCAAGGATAACCTGATCCAAGCCCAGAAATCAGAGCGGTGGAACCATCTTGGAACCGCGGCGGCCCAGTCCGGACACTGATTCATGAACCGATGCAAGTTGGGAATTGAAAAGATGAATGGAAGCCCGCATAACAGGAACCTGAGCAGGGATGTTCAGCGCGCCGTCCTGTAGATAACGCCCGTCCATCACCGCCGGCAACATGATGCTGGGTGGCAGGGTTGTGCCGAGAATGAAGATGCAGGCGAATCCCAACAGGGCGGCGAACTTTGCCACGAAGATATCGCACATGCGCAGAGGCCCCACGCACGACCGGAAGCGCTGCCAAGTGATGGCGCGCGTCACCGCACTCATCTACAACTGGTGGACGATCTTCATGCGGCTGGGAATCCCGGACAAGCACGCTGAGGCGATTACCTCTCGTCCGCTGGCGCTGCACGGGATAGCTCGGCGGACCCGCCACAGCAATCAAACCACGGTAGAGGTTACCAGTACGCATTCCAAGGCGCTGGTAATTGCCGAAGCGCTGATCAAGGTAAGCGGGTTCCTCAAACGAATCAACGCGACCGCGGAGCAGTTAACTCAACCCTCACGGTGGCGACTGATCTTCAGCGCCGCATTTCAACACTTCTCCGCGGCAAGGTGCTTGGAAGCACCGGCCGACTGGCTGAAGCTACCGGTTAACTGCCGTTTTTAGGTTCAAGTATCAGAGGAGCGGTCCGGCGGGAGACGGATGATCTAATCGCTCCCATCCTACGGCTGCTGGTGAACCCCACTGCCCACGAGGCGGAGATACGAGCCGGGCGCCACCACGATAAGTGGTCCATACTCCGGCGAGCCACGAATGGCCAAGGCGTTGGGGGTGCCGCGCAGTTCAGAGCCGCCTATGCCGAGAGCCTGGAGCAGGCCGGTGCCGTGGAACTCGCCAAGTTTGCGCAACAGGCTGTGGACACCGGCGATGTACGGCTCGCGGATGCCGTCATAAGGGAAAACGATAACCGCAATTTAGACAACCGGAGCTTCAGCAGCACCGCTGTCCTCGCGGCATTGCTGAATGCGGAGCACGCGACTGCACAGCAATTACTCCAAAACGTGATTGATCCGGCTTCCGAAGTTGGTCTCGCGTGGAGTGAGTTTGAGCGCGATCGCCCCGATGGATGCCGGCGCATCGCAGCGGGCTTAGCGAAACAGGCGCGAATCAAGGAGGGTGGACCGGCAACCGGAGAGCTTCAAGAAGATGGCTCGGTGGTCTAGCGAAGGCCAACCATGCCCGAACCGCTTGACGAAGCCGACAAGTTGCTAGCGGAACTCCTGACGAGCAAAGAGTCCGAAGCCGTCTATAACCGATTCGGTCCAGACGTTGCGTTCCTCCTGGACAAGGTTCAGGAGAAAGGACGTCATACCTCCGTTCCACAGGAAGTACGCCAGCGCCTCTTCAAGGCGTTACGCGAAGCCATACCCGATGATGACCTGTTTGACCCAACATTCGGCCTGTACTTCTGGGCGCATCTCGCGGTCCTGTACCGGCAAGCGTACTTAGATCAAGTTCCGAATTCGGTGCATACAACTTCCGCCGTTACAAACTGAAGCCAACGGGCACCCGCCGCTGTACTCTGGGGTGCCCCGATCTTTTTGACAGTGAAGCGCAGCCCCATCAACTATGCTGATATGGCTACATGGCGGGAACCAGCAGAGCCGAAGATTTATTCGCTGAACTCATTGCCGGTGGTGAGACAGCCATTGACGGCTTCATTGCAGAAGCGCGTTCAGAAGAATTGTTTATTGATTACAAGAAATCAGCCGACGATGGAAACGGCTCAAAACTCCAACACACTGACCGAGGGCACTTAGCCAAGGCTATTTCTGGTTTCGGCAACTCCGAAGGCGGGATCATCGTTTGGGGTGTCACCTGCCAACACGATGCCGTTGTCGGCGGCGTGCCCACGGGCAAGGTCCCAATCTCAAATCCAAAACAGTTCGTTAGCTGGTTGGAAGGGGCAGTTTCCGGCTGTACTTTACCGCCGCACGGCGGAGTTCATCACCACGCAGTAGAACAGGCATCTGGCGGGCAAGGGTATGCGATTACCTATCTGCCCAAAAGCACGCTTGCTCCCCACTAATGCATCATCGAGCCTTATCGGGTCCGATACTATTTGCGAGCGGGTTCAAATTTTGAGCAAGGTGCCGCATGGCGTCTTGGCGGGGATGTTTGGGCAGCATCCCACGCCGAGCGTCTTCCCCAGGTGGGGCCTGGGCGGGAGCATCACCGCGCCCCATGTTGAACCGGGGGGGACGCCACACGCCTGGCTTCAAATCATGATCGTTAATAACGGTGTTGTTATGGCCCGCGATGTCTATGTCAACTTTCGTATGCATGGCCCTGGCGGGGACGGCTTCTGGAGCTTGCGAGAGCCACCGTCGAGTTGGCAGCTAACGCAATCCATTGGAGGCTGGCACGTGGTCGCTGACGACAGGTTTAGGGTTGCACCTTCGGCCCTGCATTCCTGCGCTGAGCCCGATACTGCATCTAAAGCCGCCGTTGGTCCAAGACCTCTGGTACGACATCACACTGGGTTGCTCAGACGCGCCCGTTCGAAGGTTTGAGCGCACGGTACGGCATGCGGACATTGACGAAGCCTACCGCCGCTTTATGGATAGTGATCGCGGCAAGCAGGCCGGAGTTCAACTGGCGCACTCAATCGTCGGTATTGGAGACGAACCGAACGTTAAGGGAAGCCGGGGTATGACGGGGTATGACGCCTGTCTCAATCGGCTTTCGGACGGCTTCCGCGCCGTCCGAGTGACTTTTATTTTACCCGCTAAACCTCTGTATCTATTGGTCGGGGCGGGGCGATTTGAACGCCCGACCCCCTGCGCCCAAGGCAGGTGCGCTACCAGGCTGCGCTACGCCCCGACAGTTGCTGCTCTCTTCATTCTAAAACACTTCTTGACTCGCCGCGCTCCGCGACGGGGACAAAAACTACCTAAAACAGGCCCGACCGTGGCAAAACCGTGACAAAACCCCATCAGTTAGGCCTCTCCGTGTCAAAACTCCGACCGCTCTCATTCGCCTGCCGGTTCAGTTTCTGCAGCGCCTCCCGTTTCATCTGCAACTTCATCGGTGAGTACTTCTTGAACACCTTGGCACTCGTCCGCCACACCGCCGGCGCTTAACCGAGTGGCGTACGTAGAACGCAGGTCGTAAATCCGGAAGTACGCCACTTTGGCCCGCCGCAAGGTTGCGTGCCAGACTGTCTTGAGCGTCTTGATTTTCAAGGTTTGTTTCAGTGCCTTAAAAATAATTCCACCTTCCAGCGGTCCTTGTAGATCGCTGCGATGGTCGTCGCGCCAAACTGTAACAGATTGCTGAGGAATACGATGATCTCCTGTTTTTCCTCGTCCAGGATCTCCACCCGCCGAAACAACACTGGTTCCTCGCCTTCTCGCGCCAGCCGGGGAAACCAGATGATCTGGTCGCTCACCACGT
>JBPCOQ010000173.1:0-22838 GCA_051000095.1 Bryobacteraceae bacterium
TTCAAAATCGAGGCTTGCCTGCTAAGCGTTCCCACGAAACGCAACGAAACAGCTACCGGCGGTTTCACGATACTAGTGTAGTGTCCAAGAATTAACTGGACAATCCTTTTGGCGGCATCGTGCAGTATTCCCTGGTCACTGAGCTGATTTCGGGCTCCGTCCTTTGTCTAGCTATTTGCTGGACACTACACTAGTATCGTGAAACCGCCGGTAGCTGTTTCGTTGCGTTTCGTGGGAACGCTTAGCAGGCAAGCCTCGATTTTGAAATTCGCAAAGGGTCAAGAAACCGTTATACCCTCGGTTTTGACAGCCCATACGATCCAGCCCGCAAGATCCCCTTCAAGGAGAGTGGCCCGACGGGTACTAAGAATTACGTCTGATGTGCAATCCGTAGAAGTGGTGCGTCTGTCGCGGCCAAAAATTCCGGTCGTTTGGCCGGCCATACGGAAGGTGGAACTCCGGCCACGAATGCTGCCCGGTTCCAGCAACTCAAGGCCATCAGCGCGGTCCATCTAGTCGAGTTTAGGCTATTGCAAATTGTCCCCTTATCCCTGGATCGGTTCTAAAACAGTGCGCGATTATAGAGCATTTCCAGAAGAGATGCGTTCTGCTTTGTGTGCGGGAGCAGGCGGCGCGGTCGAATTCCGAATGCGCAATTCCGGCGCGAGTATGACTTGCCGTTGCTCACGCGCGACCAGGTTTTCGTGGCCCGCGCCAATCTGCTCCAGTAGAAGCTCCATGGCTTGCCGGCCAATTTCGCGCGTCGGCTGCGCGATGGTGGTAAGCTTCGGGTTGAAATTCTCTGCCCAGGCGAAGTCATCGACACCGACGATACTGACATCACCAGGACACTGCACTTTGAGCTCTCCAATCGCACGCATCAGACCAAGCAGCATTTTGTTATTACTGCAAAACATTGCTGTAGGACGGACGGCCAGACCCAGTAGTTCAAGCCCAAACTGATACCCGCTGTCGATCCTCAGAGTGCCCGTCCGGAAATACTCATCGTGAATGGGAAGTCCGGCTTCCTGCATGGCCTTACGGAAGCCTTCCGACCGGCAGGCGTGCGTTGAGAGATCCAAATTCCCCGCAATAATTGCGATGCGTTCGTGCCCCAACTCGATCAGATGGCGGGTGGCCTGGTAACCGGCGGCAAAATTATCAGTGGCTACCGCGGCGCCCCGAAATCCTCGTGGAATCCGATCGAAGAAAACGATCGGAAAGCGCCGCCGCATCAAGCTGTCGTATGCCGTCGAGGAGTCTGAACACGCGATCAAAACCCCATCCACCCGGCGTGAAAAAAGCGTGCTCAATTGCCGCCGTTCCTGGGCAGGGTCTTCGTTCGCATTACAAAGAATAAGAGAATACCCGGCGCGCGTTGCAACCTCCTCAGCGCCTGAGATTACATCGGGATAAAAAGCATTCGTTACATCCGGGATCACCATTCCAATGACATTGGTTCGACCGGTCTTAAGGCTGCGGGCCACCTGATCGGCATGGTAATCAAGGGCGGTCATCGCCTCGCGAACTTTCCGCGAGCGCTGCGGACTGACGACGGCCGTACTGTTGATCACCGCCGACACGGTCGCGATCGAGACCCCGGCCAAGCGGGCGACATCGCGCATCGTGGCGGTTCCATTCTTCGACATTCTAGAGATTATAAACGTTTCGCATTGGCAACGCCGTTGCTACAACGGGGAGGATGACGGGCGAGCGAAACCGCCCAATGCCACTTACTTAAGCGGAGCCATAACATTTCAATAACTTACGTCTTTGCAAAAATGTGGAGCAGGTCTCCGACCGGCTCGCGTCCAGTGGCGAATCCCTAAAACACCGCCTTCGGCGAGCAGATCGGGGACCTGCTCCACGCTGGCAAACCGAACGTAAGCCGCTGATAAATCGGGCCTTGCTTTGGGCGAAACCGCCTGCTCTACTTTACTTCTTGTTTTGGGCTTACCTATAATCACTTGCCATTGGAAACGTTTCGATTTGTACTTGAATTTCTGCAGAACTATTATGCCAACCACTCCGAGTGCCCACGCCGCGCAACCCCTCACCGAATACTTGAAAAGTCCGGGGGACCGACGCTTCCGCGTATTACCAACCGGCCGAACAGGAGGGCCGCCTTTTTCAGAAGTATTCGATTGACGAAAAGCAGCGCAACAAGGCGCACCACGCTCTCTCCTTTTTTGAGCATGGGCGCGAGGCTTTGCCTTGAGAGCTTCAATCGGACGACTGCTTGTACCGCTACTTCAATCTACTGCGGCGGCCGACGACGGCTACTGGCTCCGTCCCCAAGGGCCAAACGGGCCTCTCATTTGGGGCTGGACTGACGACATCCTCTTCGTCTGCCATCACCGGGTGGAATGCGTGGCCCGCGAGGCCTGATTCGCGTGGGGATCCTGGGTAACCAGCCGGCAGCCCTAGCTGATCAACTTCATTGCCATCGAGCCGGTCGCGCTTGGTACGGGAACAAAGCCGCATGGCCTTCAGTGAACTGGAACCCAGCCAGATGGATCCGGGGCTACGCGGCAAACGGCTGTGGGTATCCGATGGCGGCTTCGCCGGCGAGCTCACCACTTTTGAGGCGCGTTCCCGGGCGATCGAGCAGTTCAGCGCGCGCATCGAGGTAGAGCCTTACGCCGCCAACAAGACCTACGTTTATCTCGTAGCGCGGATGCGGAGCGATCGACCGCAGGAGATCGCGTTTTCGGTGTACCATCACTCCGATAGCGTGCCCATTGATGAATTGACGTTAACCGCCACGATGGGCAACTTTGAGCGGCTGCGCTACCTCTGGTTAAATTAAAGTCACACAAGGGTGTTTCTCTGCCCTGCGGCCCGGGCAGAGCCCCGATTGAAAACATCAGGGTCTTCGTTTAAGTGCAACACAGGCAAGAATGCCTGTGCTACCCCAGAATCCCACGGAACTTCGGTTTCCCATACCCCGGAAACACAGCGGTCAGATTCGGATTCCCCAAGTGCCGGGACACCAACTCGCCAAGCACGTCCCTGAAATCGGTGGTCAGGTTCAGATCCCGTCCCTCATAGAGCTGCTCGCTGGCCAGCCCCGGCCACTCTCCGTACACCTTGCCGCCGTGCACATCGCCGCCCATCACGAACATGACATTGGCGTGTCCATGATCGGTCCCACGATTGCCGTTCTCCTTGGCTGTGCGCCCGAACTCCGACATCGTTACCACAGTCACGTCCTCCATGCGGTCCCCGAGATCCTGGTAAAACGCGGCGAGGGACTGCCCAAAGTCCGCCAGATTATTCGCCAACTGCCCCTGCGCCGGAATTTGCGCCGACTGATTCACATGCGTGTCCCAGCCGCCGATGTCCGCAAAAGCAACTTCCATTCCGACGTCGGCTTTAATCAGCCGCGCGATCTGCTGCAGGCTTTGTCCAAAGCGGCCATTCGGGTATTTCGCGCTATTGGCTGGCGTGTAGCTCTGCTTCTGAATGGCCTGCATCATCTTGATGGCGTCGAATGTTTCCTTGCCGGTGCCATGCAGCATCGTGTCGAGCGAGTTCGAGTACATGCTCTCGAAGGTGTCCGACGATCGCGTGTCACGGATCTGAAAATCGCTCAGGTTGTTAATCGCGACGGCGTCATTATGCCCGCGAATCGCGCGCGGCAGATTGGGCCCCAAGCTGACGGCACGGACCGGCGAGCTCTTCGCAGTCTCGTTGGTAAGCGCCCGGTTCAGCCATCCATCAGTCGTGGCCTTTAACCCGGGTGTTCCGGATTCCATGTAGTCCTGCGCGTCGAAATGCGATCGGGTCGGGTCGGGCGAACCGACCGCTTCGACGATCGCCAGGTGCTGGGCTTCATACAGCGGCTTGAGCGGAGCGAGCGACGGATGGAGTCCGAAGAAGCCATCCAGATCAACGACCGAGGTGGGTGAGCTATCCGGGCGCGGAATGGCGATCGAGGGGCGCAGATCGTAGTATCGTTGTTCACCGTAAGGCACCACTACGTTCAGGCCATCCACCGCGCCGCGCTGAAAAATCGCGACCAGGATCTTCTTGCGCCGCGCTGGTCCATCGGCCGCGTAGACCGATCGAGCCAGCCACGCCGGGGCAGCCCCCAGGCCAAACATCGCTACCGCGGAGCTTTTTAGAAATGCACGTCTGGAAGTCATATGATTACCTTCTTTACCTTCTTTGAAAATCGGGAGAGCCGAGCACCAGGCCCGCAACAACGGCCGAGGCCGGAGCGGGGGTCTTGGCAACCTGCTGCTCGAGAGCCTTATCGAGCGATGCGCGCGTTTGCGGCGACACATCATGGAACATCAGAGTCTTTGCGATTTCCGACGGACCGGAATTGCCGAACTTCGCCGGATCGATCTTCACGCCGGGCACTTTGTTCTGCGCCAGCGCGAGCGCAAAATTCATGCGCGCCAGCAGCGCCGCGGAGTTCACCCATTCGGCGTTCATGTTCGAGTAACCGGTTGGCTCCTGCTTGCGATACAGCGGCTCGCCAAGCTGGCCGACCTGGTTAGCCAACGCAAATGCGTCGTCCACCTTGGCGTCGAGAGCGCGCGCCGCACTGGCCACCATCTCGAACGGCGTCTTCACCTTGGCGCGATATGCGCCCTGTGACCAGAACTCTTTTGACGCCAGCATGGTCTTCATCACTTCGCGGATATCGCCGTCTTTCTCGAGGAACGTCCTCGCCATGCGGTCCACCAAAGTCTGTGGCGGGTTGTCCGCCACAAATCGTTGCGCCAGCTCTGTCGAAATGAATTTCGCGGTATGCGGATCCCGCGCCAATATGTCGAGCACCTTCTCCGCATCGTTCTGGCCGCCGCCCGCCGGAATCACATGGCCAAGAACAACTTTCCCACCTTTGTCGTGAATCTTGTCGTTATAGAAAAACATGCCGCCCTTGCGAGGCGCATCGATGGTCCACCCGGTAAAACAGCGAGCCACTTCAATCACATCTTTCTGCGTGTAGCCCCCGTTCACGCCCAGCGTGTGCAGTTCCATCAACTCACGCGCGTAATTTTCATTCAAGCCGCGCTTGCGATTCTTACCTTTCGCTTTGGCGTCGAGATCGGGCCGCACGGACTGAAAATTGTCCAGGTAGAACAGCATTGCCGGGCTCTTGGCCGTCGCTTCGAGCAGATCGCGGAACTTGCCCAACACGTGGGGCCGAATGGCATCGCGCTCGTAGGCAGGGATCAAAAACCGGTCCGCGCCCTTGTCGTAATAAACATTAAAGTGGTTGAACCAGAAATCGTCCAGCTCTTCGGCTAACTGCCTCGGGCTATAGATCGCGCGCATCAGTTTCGATTCCAACAGGTCGTACGCCACAACCTGCTGCGGCGCGTTCATCAGCATCAGCTTGCGGCGCAATTCCGTGGGAGCCACCGCCACTAATTGTTGGCGCAAGGGCCGGGGCAGCGCAATGACAAGATCCTCCAGTTGGTTAGGTGGCAACGATTCCAACAATTGGCGCTTCTGATCGGGGGTCCCGGTTCTGAGGGTCTTGATCCGCGAGGCGTCCAGCACTTCTTCCAGCGGCTTTACGGGCTCCATCTCCTGATTCGGGTCCGCGGCCTGCCCCTTCTTAGCTTTGTACCTGGCGATCAGCCGTTGCACGGTCGCTCGCAGGATCGGGTCCTCCGGCATCGGCTGCCGGCCATCCGCGATCGCTTTGATCATTTGGGGCTGAGGGTAGTGCTGGGTCACCTCAATCGGCGACATACGGAGGGATTCCAGCGGCGCGAGTTTGGCCTCGAGAAACGGACTTTCCGGAATACGCTCGGGATGCAGTTGCTGGTCAATCCACTTCTTCAGGCCCATGCGGTGCACGAGCGCAACATCGCCGGGCCGGGGACCGAAGGTCAACCGGTCCAGCGCGTGCATGATCTGGTCGTCTTTACTGAGCTTGGCCCGGAACTGTTTCGCCTGTTGCTGCTCGGGAGATGTTTTGCCGGCCGCAATTCCGGACGGTACGGTCAGGAGGGCGGCCAGTACGCACGCCACGGATTCTCGATACTTCATGGAAGGGACAAGCCTCACATCTAATTAAACGTCAGATTGCCCCTGAAGTTTACTGGGGATATCTTAATGGATGTTCATGATGCTCAAATTGGCAGATTTTTCAAAACGAACCCAAATTCTGCGGGGTTGCGAGGTTTGTCCAGCATTTTGTCAGATTGCCGACCTCCGACGTCGTAGCTCGCTGGAAAGATTTCAGGAATGCCATCACCCGAAACTATTGAAGCATGAGTGCGGCGAGGAAGCGGAGCAAGGTTCTAAGAACTGGTTTGCGTTGTGCGAGTTGGCAGATAAATATTTTTGTGACAGGCGTCTACGCAGCTCGAAATAGCAGCAGATCCAGAAGGAAGGTCAACTCACCGGCCGTTGGAAAGTCGCTCGGAACCGCGTCTAAAGTTGCGGCACACGCAGCTTCACTGAAAACAGGCGGAGGGCCGCAGTATAGTTTTTGATTATTTTTAAAATTTTGAAAATTTCTCTTGCCCCCCCCCAATTGGTATATACTCCTGCCATGACACCTAAAACAAAGCGGCTATTAATGGCCGCAGCCATCTCAATCCTGTCCTACACAGGGTACACATTAGCGACGCCGATGCATGCCTCGGCAACAATAATAGGCTTCGGTTGCAATTGCGACACCTCGGGACAGTGTACGGGGAATGGCCAAGCGTGCGCGGAAGACTGCCATACCCCAAACTCGGGGACATGCCGGAGAATCTTATAACCAAGCTAGTTTTGATCGGATACGAGCGGCCAATCTACCACGCGGACTAATAGATCATGAAATGAAACGGCTCTCGCAATGGATGTTACCTGGTTTGTTGGCGTTTTCCCTTGGGGCCAATCTTTGGCTGGCCCACCGGCTAAGATTAACCGAAGAAACTGTTTTAAGAGCGGGCAGGCTCAGTCCTGGCGAAATTGTTCCAGCGATTGGCGCAAAGTTAGATAGCGGCCGACCTGTGCGCCTCGACTGGGCCGCCCAAACAGCCACGCTAATCTACTATTTTGATCCGGGCTGCGGCTGGTGTTCTAGAAACGAGGCGGCGTTTGGAGCGTTAGTGGATCAGATTGGCGCTGGAGTCAAAGTGTACAGTTACACGTCCGAGCTTCGAGGTTTAGCCGAATTCAGGCAGCAAACTCACCACGTTGGCTTAGTGATCACTGATGACCGAGAGGATCTTAGGAGAATCTTAGGTCTGCATGGTACGCCCCAAACGTTAGTTATCGACGCGGCAGGGCGGGTGCTTAGGAACTGGGCAGGCGCTTACACTGGCCCGGTGCGAACCGAGATTCAGGAATACTTTCACGTCCATCTTCCTGAGTTACCGGATAGACCAAATGCTTAGACGTTTCAACTCGGGCTTCCAACGGGAACGGCCGTCGTGTCGGCGCAAGGCGCTTAAACTCGTCCCGATCATTCTTAATCTCGTACTCCCGCTGTTAGTTCTCTCCGCTGCGGATCCTAGCGCCGCAGACAAGAATGCGAAGCTCATTCGATCATTGACGGATTCGCTGGCCGCCGCGCCACCTGAGATCGAAGCCGATTGCTTCTTGCGGATCGCCGACTCGGGAAAGGCTAGCGCCGCAGTTGCGAAGGACCTGGTGGAAAGGGCTTTCTGGCTGGCGAGCTCCGCAGCGCAATCGGTGCCGCGCGTTACCGCTGTTTCCGCTGCTCGCTGGCTGGGCGACAGCGATCCCGCAATAATATCCTCCGCGGGTAGACAACAGGTGGATGCACTAACGCTCCGATGCCGGGCCGTTGATTCCATGCTCCGGTTGAGCGTTCCGCAGGCCCGTGAGATGTTCGATCAGATCCGAATTGAAGTGCCAGCGACTAATTGCGCGGACGCTCTGCGCCCTAACGTGGACGCCTACTATAAGACTATGTTTGAAGTTTTCAAGCGCGCATTTGACGCAGGTGAGCGGGAAAAGGGAGTGGACGTGGAGTGGTTTTCCGCCCACGCACGCGTCAAGAGCGCGGTCGAGATTGCTCCGATAATCAAGGCGATTCTGGAGTTTCGCACTGACGAAACGAGGCTTGTACCTCTATCGGGCAGGCTGGCATCCGATATCGGTAACGTACGTCCCGACGATCGCTCATTCACTGCGACGCTGTCCGAGGCCGGAACCGCAGTGCAAGAGTTAGGGAATGCTTTGCGAGGTCTTAAAGCAAGTTTGCATCCGCTTATGGACGCCTGGGCTGGTTACCTGAAACGCGGCTTGACAGCGCCCCGTTGTCCAGAAAGCATGGTTGAAGACGGGCTGAAATTGGCCAAAGACTCCGTCGAAGCGTACAATGCCGCTGGAACGGCCGGGGACACTCCCTTAAGTAAGATTGATCTCAACGAGATGAGCCCAAAGGAAGTTCTGGCGGCGCACGCGGAAGTCCAGCGATATTGGGCCTCTGCCGAGAATCAGAAGATGAAGGACGATTACAGGGTCCTTCGCTTCGGCAATGCGGACCAGCAAGCCGCGTACGCCTCCACCAAACGCGCGGACCATTTGCTGCCCTTCCTACCGCTGGAAGAGCGGCGTAGTCCCGAGTGGATTGCGCATGCGCGGGATTACTTGCGAGAGTTGGAGAACTGGACGCAGGGCCTGGGTGAAACGGGCTTAATGCACTTCGCTATGATAACGGAAATGTACTCGGAAGTGCTTGAGATTATCCCGAGCGACTCACCACTATTTCGAGCCGTACTCGACAGTTACATCCAGCTCTTGCGAAACTCTAGGCTTAAAGCTGACAATCCGGCCGTGTGGCTGCTACGGCTAGGTGCGCTGATTAATCGAGGATTTTCCGGGGCACAGGAGTCAGATCTCGCATCGATTCGGGCCTTAATCAAACAGCGGGGTGAAAGCACGATGGGGGCGTTGGTAGACCTTAGGGAGCTAACCGGACGTTGAATCGCTAACGGAGAATCATATCAGAATGACACTAAAAATAAAGCGGTTGGGAATCGTTATCGCAGTTTCGATACTCTTCTATACAATGGACACGCTAGTGGCGCAAAGAACGCCGCCACCTCCTATCGATAACACCTGCAATTGCACGAAGAGCAGTCAATGCGCCAAGACCGAACGATGTTTCGAGGATTGCGGCATTCGCGGAAAAGGGACATGCTGGAAGATCCTTAAATAGCAGACAACTAGGATCGGAAACATAGAGCAACATCGCCGGGCCGGGGACCGAAGGTCAACCGGTCCAGCGCATGCATGATCTGGTCGTCTTTACTGAGCTTGGCCCGGAACTGTTTCGCCTGTTGCTGCTCGGGAGATGTTTTGCCGGCCGCAATTCCGGACGGTACGGTCAGAAGGGCGGCCAGTACGCACGCCACGGATTCTCGATACTTCATGGAAGGGACAAGCCTCACATTTAATTAAACGTCAGATTGCCCCTGAAGTTTACTGGGGATATCTTAATAGACTTTCATGATGCTAAGACTCTGTGCAGATTTTTCAAAACGAACCCAAATTCGGCGGGCTGGCCGGGCAGCCGGGCAAAGACCGACTGAAGACATCAGGGTCTCCGTCTAAGTGCAACACAGGCAAGAATGCCTGTGCTACGGAGGTTTTAGGAAGTGGCTTGGATTGTTCAAGATGGAGGTCGAATATTTTTGCGACTGGCGCATAGCTCAGGCAGCTCGAAATAGGAGCAGATCCAGGCTGAACGTTAGCCGCATTGCTTCGGTCGGCCGCGACTGCATCGGCCGGTAGATCGAAAGCAGGACGTCGTGGACCGCGACTGCTTCGAGATCGGCCGCGGTGGCGACCCGGCGCCGATTGATCAGCGTGAAGTGGTGCGCGAATGTCTCGACGGTTCGGGCCACGCGATCGCGGCCAGCGCCGCGCAGCTCGACCAGATCCTCAGGCGCCGGAATGGCCACGAGCAGGCGTCCGTCGTCTCGCAGCACACGCCGGAATTCGCCCGGATTCATCCGCGCCGTGATCGACAGGATAATCGAGAACGAGCGGTCGGCGTATGGGACGAAGCGATCGGCATTCGCCACGATCCACTCGCATCCGGGGTAGCGCCGCGCCGCGGCATCCACGGCCGGAATCGAGATGTCGACGCCATGCGCGCCGAAGCCGGTCTGGCGAGCGAGACCGCCGAGGTAGAAACCGTCGCCGCAGCCGGCATCCAGAACGATGTCGCTCGGCGAAGCGAGGATCATCTCCGCGATGGCGCGCAGCAGCGGCTCAGTCACGCCCCGATCGTGTAATCGACGCCGCCCCGCGACCGCCGCCGCCGTGTCGCCCGGCTGCTTGGATCGCCGCTCCTGCGGCTGGAGCAGATTGATGTATCCGCTTCGCGCGACGTCGAACGAATGGCCGCGCGGACAGAGCAGCCGCCGCCCCTCGCGCCGCAGCGCCATGTGGCAATTGCGGACGGGGCAGAGGAGCATGCGTTGAGTGTAGCGATAAAGCTCCAACTCCCGTGCGGTAGAATTAGGCCTGCGTCAAAGTGTCCATGGCTCCGGTAATTGAAGGAAATCTCGATGCGAGCGGCTTCAAATTTGCCATCATCGTGGCGCGATTCAACAGTTTCATCACCGGCCCACTGCTCGCTGGAGCTTACGAGACGCTCACCCGCTCGGGGGTCAAACCCGAGGACATCGAATGTATACGTGTCCCCGGTTCCTGGGAGCTGTCTCTCATCGCGAAGACCATCGCGGACCAGCACCGTCACGACGCGATCATTGCTTTGGGCGCCGTGATCCGCGGCGAGACGCCGCACTTTGACCATGTGGCCTCTCAAGCAGCCAATGGCCTCAGCCGTATTGCGCTGGAAACAGGCGTGCCCATTGCCTTCGGCGTCTTGACTACCAATACTGTCGAGCAGGCTATCGATCGGGCGGGCGCGAAGAGCGGCAACAAGGGATGCGATGCGGCGATCACCGCGATCGAGATGGCGAATCTCCTGCGGCGCTTGCGGCAGTAGAGCGGGATAACATGGCCGCCCGTCACCGATCTCGCCAGCGGGCACTACAAGTTCTCTATCAGTGGGATCTGACCAAGCAACCGGTCGAGAGCGCGATACAGGCTTACTACGACACGCTCTACTCGGAGGAGAACGACGACCCGCCGGGCCGCGACGCTTTCATGGAAGAGCTAGCCAAAGGCACCTGCGAAATCGCTCCCGCTCTGGATCGGCGCATCGAACAGAATTCCCAGCACTGGCGCCTGGAACGAATGCCCACGGTGGATCGCAACATCCTCCGCCTCGCCATCTTCGAAATGACAAAAAAGGCCACGCCCCCCGCGGTAATCATTGATGAAGCCCTGGAACTAGCGCGCCAATTCTCCGGCGAAGGCTCAGTAAGCTTCATCAACGGCGTCCTGGACGCAGTCAACAAAGAACCTAAAACCTAAAATGTTCCCATCCGTGTGCATCCGTGTTCATCCGCGGCCATGAAGATCTTGATGGTGGCCTCCGAAGCCACGCCCTTCTCGAAAACCGGCGGTCTGGCCGATGTGATCGGCGCATTACCCGCGGCTCTTAAGCATCAGGGTCACGATGTCGCGGTCGTCACGCCCGCCTATCGCACCAACCACTACCCGGGACCCATTCGCGAAGTCTACCGCAACCAGCACATCTCACTGGGCCGGGGGTACAACGTCGATTTTTACGAAACGATTGAGCGCGGCGTTCCCTTCTACTTCGTCGATTGCCCCGAGCTTTTCGATCGCGCCGGCTTATACGGCGAGGGCGGATCGGATTACCCGGACAATGCCATTCGCTTTGCTGTCTTCTCCATGGCAGCGCTCGTGGCCGCCCGCCAGCTGTTCCGTCCGCAGGTGATTCATTGTCACGATTGGCAGACAGCGCTGGTGCCCGTTTACATTCGCCAGTTCTTTGACGGCGACCCGCATCTGCTCGGAATGAAACTCGTGT
Organism: Bryobacteraceae bacterium; assembly: GCA_051000095.1. Classification (GTDB taxonomy): domain Bacteria; phylum Acidobacteriota; class Terriglobia; order Bryobacterales; family Bryobacteraceae; genus JBBSHP01. The sequence goes on from JBPCOQ010000173.1 coordinate 11,906, forward strand.
TCACCATTCACAATCTCGGTTACCAGGGACTCTTCCCTGCCCGGGTGCTCCCGGAAATCGGCGTGGATGGCAGACTTTTCACGCCGGACCGGCTGGAGTTCCACGGCCAACTCAATCTTCTCAAGGGTGGCATCATTTTCAGCGACATCATCACTACCGTCAGCAAAGGCTATGCACGGGAGATTCAAACACCGGAATACGGGTTTGGGCTTGAAAACCTGTTGCGTACCCGGGCCAACCGGCTAACCGGCATCGTCAACGGCGTGGATTACGTCGAGTGGAACCCGGAGACGGACACCCATATCGCGCAAAACTACTCGAGCGGCGATCTCTCGGGCAAGCTGGCGTGTAAACGTGCGCTGCTGGCCGAATTTGGCCTGCCTGCGGACAAGCCCCGGAAAGAAAGCGGGCAGGTGGAACGGCCCTTAATCGGCATTGTGTCCCGTTTTGTCGATCAGAAAGGCTTCGATCTGATCACACAGGTCGCCGCTGAGCTGGCCGGACTGGACCTGTGCATGACGGTACTCGGCGGCGGTGAACCGCGCTACGAATCAATGTTTCTGGAGCTGGCTGGGACATTTCCCGACAAGTTTGGGGTACACATCGGCTACGACAACCCTCTGGCGCACCGCATTGAGGCGGGCGCGGACATGTTTCTGATGCCCAGCCGGTATGAGCCCTGCGGCCTGAATCAGATCTACAGCCTGCGGTATGGAACAATCCCCATCGTGCGCGCCACCGGTGGGCTGGACGATACGATTGATCCGGAGACCGGTTTCAAGTTCCGGGAGTACGCCGGTTGGGCTTTGTTCGGGGCCATTGAAGCGGCTTTGGCTGCCTTTGAGGACCGGGACCAATGGACCGGGATGATGCAGCGCGGCATGCAGAAGGACTTTTCCTGGACAACATCGGCCGCCGAGTACGCGCGGCTCTACGAATCGTTTTAGCAGCTTCAGGCATCTATAAACAGGAGAAAAACATGGCTGGTGATAAGACCCTCACATTTACCGATAGTGGTTTTGATAAAGATGTTTTGAATTCCGAAGTCCCGGTGCTGGTGGACTTCTGGGCAGAGTGGTGCGGTCCGTGCCGGATGATGACGCCCACAATAGACGCGATCGCCAGCGATTATGATGGCAAAGCGAAAGTGGGAAAGTTGAACGTGGACGAGAATGGCGGCACGGCGATGCGCTACAACGTTCGCGGGATCCCGACGCTGCTACTGTTTAAGGGCGGCAAAGTTGTGGAGCAAAAGGTCGGCGCAATCGGCAAGACCGATGTCCAAAAGATGCTGGACGGGCACCTATAATTTGCAGCCGGGGGATCTGCCCCGGGCGGTTACTTCACCATTATAGTGGATGAAAACCTGAACACCTGTCCGGGTTTTGCCCTGCGCGCTACGGCGCGATGGTTCTTGAGGATTTCTTACCCTTACATTCCCTTCTCGAGAGCAGGTACCCCACCCGCCGCCTTTTGTTCGCCCGTCCGGGTGCTATCCTGAAGACACCCAACAACCGGCCAGTGCACTACACTACACCTAGCGGGATTCAGGTCTCGCGAACCGAATCCAAGGTTCCCTATCACCGCGGCCTCAAACATTTGCTGCGCAAGCTGGACACCCAGCGGGGCATCTATCTCTCGTCCGGTTACGAGTACCCGGAACGCTATTCGCGCTGGGATATCGCTTCCCTCTGTCCACCGCTTGAAATCGTTGCCGTCGGCCGCGACGTCTGGTTCCGGCCCTTGAATGAGCGGGGCAAAGCGCTGAATCGGATCCTCACGCCTCTGTTCGAAAAACATCCTCACTGGGACTCTTTCTATGCCAAGGACAATATCCTCCACGGCCACTTGCGGCCCTTGCCGCGGCTCTTTCCCGAAGAGGAGCGCAGCAAGCAGCCCTCGGCGTTTTCGATTCTCCGGGTTCTGCTCGATGACTTCCGCCACGCAGGCGATTCGCGGCTCTCCTTAGCCGGAGCTTTTGGATACGACCTGCTTTTCCAATTCGATCCAATCGAGCTGAAGCTCCCGCGTGAGGGCGCCAAGGATCTGCACCTGTTTCTCTGCGACGACATCTACTTTATGGATCGCAAGAAGGAGCAGATCGAGCGTTTCCGTTACGACTTCGAACGCGACGGCCTCACCACCGCCGGGCTTCCGCGCACCGGTGAGCCAATTCGGCGGGCATCCAAAATCGCAGGCGGCGAGATCGTCTCAGATCATACAGCCGAAGAATACATGGCCAAGGTGGAAACCGTTCGCGAAGGAATGCGGCAGGGCAACTACTACGAGGTGGTGCTGCGCCAGACTTTCCAGGCCCCCTTTTCGAGCAGCCCCTCGGAGCTTTTCGAGCGGATCCAGCACGCCAGCCCGAGTCCTTATGAGTCGTTCCTGCAGATCGGTGAGGAGCAGCTTATCGGAGCATCACCCGAGATGTTCGTCCGGGTGGAAGGCAGGCGGGTCGAGACCTGTCCCATCGCGGGAACTGCGCGCCGCACCGGCGATCCGCTCACCGATGCCGACAACATTCGCGACCTGCTGAATTCGGCCAAAGAAGAATCCGAGCTGACCATGTGCAGTGATGTCGATCGCAACGACAAATCCCGCGTCTGCATTCCCGGTTCCGTGAAGGTGATTGGGCGGCGCTTGATCGAGTCGTATGCGGGCGTGTTTCACACCGTCGATCACGTCGAGGGCATTCTCGAGCCGCGATTCGATTCGCTCGACGCCTTCCTGACTCACATGTGGGCCGTCACCATTATCGGCGCGCCTAAAAAGGCCGCGGCTCAGGCCATCGAGAATCTGGAAAAGGATGCGCGCGGCTGGTACGGCGGCGCGATCGGAATGCTTTCGCTAAACGGCGATATCAACACCGGCATCCTGATCCGCACTGTTCACCTGCGCGACGGCATCGCCCGTTATCCCGCCGGCGCAACGCTGTTGTATGATTCGGTCCCGGAGCTGGAGCACGAAGAGTGCCGCATGAAGGCGACCGGATTTTTCCGCGCGCTGAATGCCACGGTATCCAGCCCATCCGAGGCCTCGCAGTCCCCGCCCATGCCTGGCTCCCGAGTGAAGCTCCTGCTCATTGATAATGACGACTGCTTCATTCACACTCTGGCAAACTACGGCCGCCAGACTGGAGCGGAAGTGGTCACCTACCGTGCCGGTATTCCGCCGGAGTTGATTCAGCAGATCGCTCCCGCGCTGATCCTGATCTCACCCGGACCCGGCCGGCCCGGCGACTTTGAAGTGCCGCAGATGGTCCGCTACGCTGCCGGCCAGGGCATCCCCGTTTTCGGCGTGTGTCTCGGCCTGCAAGGCATCGTCGAAGCCTTCGGTGGCGAGTTGGATGTTCTCGACTATCCGATGCACGGAAAGTCCTCGTTTGTGACGCATCGCAACGTAGGTGTGTTTGAGGGTCTTCCGGAGTGCTTTAAGGCCGGTCGCTACCACTCGCTCTTCGCCAGACGATCCACATTTCCAGCTTGCCTCGAGATCACCGCTGAGACGGAAGACGGCGTGATCATGGGCCTCCGTCACCGTGAGCTCCCGATTGAAGCCGTCCAGTTCCACCCGGAATCGATCCTGACCTTGGATGGAAACTGCGGTCTGCGATTAATTGAGAATGTTGTCAGGAGGCTGACCAGCTTGACTCACGCGCACGCTCCGGCTTAGCTCCGGTCGTTATGCTAAGCTCGTAACTGTTCCCGCAATTAATGAATTTCGATATCTCAGACATCATTTTTCTGGTAGTTGTTCTCTGCATTGCCATTGCCCTCATCAGCAATAGCAGCGGCGGCGGTGGCCATCGGGCGCCCGTCCCGGCTTACTGAGTAGCTGTTCCATTGCCCGCTGCGATCGTGATCGGCGGAGGTCTCGCCGGCTTAGCCAGCGCCGCTGCTCTCGGTAGCGCCGGGTTTTCAGTCGATCTTTTCGAATCGCGTCCGTTTCTAGGTGGCCGGGCTACTTCCTACACGGTTAACTCGCCTGACGAGGCCGCCGAGACAATCGACAACTGCCAGCACATTCTGTTGCGTTGTTGCGTCAACCTGCTCGATTTCTACCGGCGGCTCGGCGTGGCCGATCGCATCCGGTTCTATCGCGAGTTCTTCTTCATCGAGCCGGGTGGGCGCACTTCGATTCTCTCCGCCGGCCGGCTCCCCGCGCCATTCCAGTTCACCGAAAGTTTCCGGCGGTTGCAGTACCTTGGCCTTGCGGACAAGATCGCCATTGGACGCGCGCTGCTGGCGATCCGCCGCGAGAGGAATCGGCGGACCGATCTCGATCGGATCACGATGCTCGACTGGCTGCGCGAGAAACGTCAGACCCAGCGCGCGATTGATCGGTTCTGGAACCAGGTGCTGGTCAGCGCGATCAACGAAGAAGTGGGCCGCATGGCCGCGCGACACGGCTTTCAGGTTTTCTGGCTCGGGTTTCTCGCCAGCGCGAACTCGTACCAGATGGGCGTCCCTACCGTACCGCTCGGAGATCTTTACAGCTCCGACGCATGGAAACGAATCGGCAATGTCCGGCTGCATCTGCGTTCGCCGGTCGAGAAACTCGTGTTGGAAAACGGAATCGTGAAAGGCGCAGTCGTCGCTGGGCAATTGCGGACTGCTGACTATTACGTCAGCGCGCTGCCTTTCGAACGGATTTCCATGGTGATTCCGGATTTGCGGCTCGACCTCAGCGAGTTTCAGCACTCGCCGATTACGGGCGTTCATCTCTGGTTTGATCGCGTGATCACTCAACTTCCGCATGCAACGCTCCTCGATCGCACCGTCCAATGGGTCTTCAACAAGTCAGCCGGCCGGTATTTGCAGGTCGTGATCAGCGCGTCGCGAAGCTTGTCCGGGATGCCGGGAAGGGAGGTCATCGCGCTAGTGCTGCGCGAACTGGCCGAGTTCTTCCCGGCAGTCACAGGAGCAAAGCTCGAGAAATCGCATGTAGTCAAAGAAATCCGCGCCACCTTCTCAGCGAAGCCGGGCCTGGAACCGCTACGCCCACCGGCCACTAGCGCAATCCCAAACCTGTTTTTGGCCGGCGATTGGGTCCGTTCCGGCTGGCCCGCTACTATGGAAGGCGCAGTGCGCAGCGGCTATCTGGCAGCGGAAGCGCTAACCCAAGCCGCGGGCGCCGCACAGAAGTTCCTTCTACCCGACATCGCCTGAGTTTCAAGCCCCAAGCTCGCCGAATTCGCCCTTCCAGGTCGCCTCGCGCTTCTCATAGATCGCCGTCCGTCCCAGGATGGCGAACAGCGTACTGATGGCCGATCGCTCGGCGACGTTCTCCACTTTGCCGCTTAAGATACGCTCGATAAACGCCTCAATCGCGTCATTGGTGATATCGCGCTTCGATTCTATGGTCTCGATGTCCTTCGGCCCCCGGTGGTGGACCATCTGCCCCCGCGAGGTTTCAAGCACTGCCTTTGTGCCCGTGAACTCTTCTCCAACACGCTTGAATCCCGCTGGTGAAATCTGGTTCGCTTCGAAATTCACATGCATGTCGTCCGGGAACTCATACGCTACCGTCAGGTGATCGAGTATGTCCATGGACTTCCTCACCTTACGGCCACCCATGCCCACCGCGCGAATCGGCCGGGCGTCCAGGAACCAATGCAGCACGTCGAGATTGTGACAGTCCTGTTCGACGATGATGTCGCCCGAGTAGTCTTTGTATGCAAACCAGTTGCGCAGTTTCTCGATCTTTGGATCCGGGTATGGCTTGCGTTGAAAGGGGTCGCGATCGATCCAGAATCCGCGCGCGTTGACTAAATCGCCGAGATCGCCTTGCGTCAATCGCTTATAAGCTTCGAGATAGACCGGACCGTAGCGCTGCTGAAAGCCGAACGACAGATTCTTCTTGGGATCCGCCTTGCGCCCGGCGGCGATCACGCGACGCACGCCTTCCAGATCTACGCCCGCCGGCTTTTCACAATAGATATGCTTCTTGGCCTGCACCGCGGCCTCTAGCATCCGCGGATGCTCGAAAGGCGGCGTACCGATGATCACCGCGTCAATGCCGGGAGCGGCGAGCAGTTTCTCGAAATCCTTGTAGACGGCCGGCCTGGTGACTTTGATCTTCTGGATACCCGTCTCGATGCGATCGTCGAACAGGTCGCACAAAGCCGTCACGCGTGCCCGAGGGTCGGCGTTAGTAATGGTCGCGTCGTAGGAGCCTCGACCTCCCGTGCCGATCAGGCCCACGGCAACCTTGGAATTCGCTTGGTACGTCAGAGCCGTTTGAGGGCTCATGATCGTGAATGTGCCGGCTACCGCGGCGCTGCCTTGTAAGAAACTGCGGCGAGAAACAGGTGACTTGTCCATCGGGAGTGCTCCTTCAGAGTGGATTGTAACGCAGGGACTGGCCCCGCCATCACGAGCTTGGGATGGCAGTCTCGTCTTCAACGGCAGGATCGCGGCGCCGTATGTGTGCCTTGGCATGCCCGTGAATCTCGCCCATTTTGACTCCGGTGATCGCCACGGCGATAAAGCCCGCCACCAGAAGAGGTACCGTTACGGCGGCCCATAGAATGATCGAAAAGCGCTTCGCAATTGCGGTTGGAACCGCAAACAGCCGCAGCCCGATCACCGTGATACCGTTAAAGGTCCCGACGTTCCCAGGCGCCTGGGGGATCACTCCTCCCAGGCGCAGAAGCACCATGAGAGCGAACGCCGCCCCCAGCGACACGCCGCTCAACTGATGATAGGACCGAATTAAAGCATAGATCGGGACTACCTGAAGAAGCAGATAAGGCAAGCTCATGAGGGCGCCGTAATAGAGGTAACGCGAGTGCCCGATCAGGTGAAGATCGGTGATCAGGACGTGGATCCAGCTAAACCATTTCGCGTCCAGCAGCATGTCTAGCGTCTGCTGTTTCCAGAACATAGCGAAGCCGAGCAAAATGGCGCAAACCAGCAGCAACGCAGCCAGAAAGATGCCGCCCACCACGAACTGCTTCGGCAGATGAATGTACCGGATGGTCAGGAACAGGCACACAATCAGCCAGCCCCCATCGAAGATCCGCTCGATTAATGCGGATGCCAATGTGACCGACACCGGGATTTCCGTCCAGCGCGAGAGAAGATAACAGCGGATGATTTCGCCGGCCCGCAAGGGCAGCACTTCATTGGCAAACAACCCGACGTAAATCGCGCGCACGGAGGTCCACAGCGACACGTCGTCTACCGGCCGCAGGACCATGATCCAGCGCCACCCTTGCACTACATAAACCAGGACGTCGCAGAGCATGCCGGCCGCCACCCATCCCCAGTCAAGGTGTGCCACCTCGTGACGCAACCGGCCGAGATTGGCGCCATGCAAGGTCCAGCCCAGGCAGATGAGGGAGATTACGTTAGTGACGATGAAGAAGATTCGGGAGCGAAGCCTGCTACCCTTCTCAGAGGACGAAAGGTCACCCAAGAACCATGATAAGCGAGGGTGCGGCTAGCCTGCATTTCTCACCAGGGTTGAAGCACAAGAGTCCACAAGAGTGTTTTCCTGCCCGGTAGCCGGGCAAGGACCGGATTGAAAAACATCAGGGTATTTGTCTAAGTGCAACACAGGCAAGAATGCCTGTGCCACTCGGTGCAACACAGCGGATGCGGTAGGTTTTCGAAGGTGTGGACTCGGCACGCCACGGTCTGAGCCGAGGTGGCGCACGCACTCGTGCGTGCCGCGTCGAGACTCATCTCGACGCCTGGTTCGTGAGAAATGCGCGCTAGTGCCGCGGTTGAGCGTGAACACCTTCCGCCTGCTTTTTCTTGGCTTCGAGCGCTCTTTGAACCCAATCGCCGGCTTCGGCGGTGTAACGCGCGTAGTCATTCGTGGACTCAGCTAAATCGGCCCGGAGAGGGAGCAGCAGATTCATGTAAGCCATCGCATCGGCGTACTGTGGGTCGATCTCAAGCGCGCGCTTCAATTGATCGATTCCGTTCTCTAGAGCGCATCGGGCACGCAGATCGACACGAATGTTGCTATGGGCGACGGGCCCGGGTGTTTCTGGTTTCATTCCCAACCGGGCTCGTGCGTCCATCACGCGCGGATAGCATTTGGCCCACTCGATTACGCCTTGCGCGTAATACGCTTCCTTGTTCCCAGGATTGATTTCGGCTGCCTTTTTCTGGAACTCTTCCGCCTTATCGAGGAGCCGGATTTTTGCATCCAGATCCGTTTCACCCATCGCGCGCTGGAAATACAAATGGGCCAGAGAAGAGACTGCTATCGCATTGCGCGGATCGCGGTCTAGCGCTTTTTCGAGCGACTGTTCGTCCGTGGAAGAGACTTGGGCGCTCGCGGCCGAAACCAGTGCTACAACGGTGATGAGAGAAGCGCGCATGAGTGCCCCTTGCCTCTATTCTGCCACTCCACTACCCACCTTCACAGTGTTGTACATTCGTTCTTGATGAAAAGACGCGAGTTTACATTGGCCGCGAGCGGTCTGGCGCTGGCCGCCCAAGCGCCCGCGGAGCCGGCCCGGCGCTCGATCGTCGAGCTGCGCTATCTCCGCATGCGAAACACCACCGCCAACCAGATGCAGCGTACCACCGACTTCCTGAGCAAGGGCGCCGTTCCAGCGCTGGAGCGCGCAGGCATCGGGCCCCTGGGTTTCTTCACCAGCGTTATCGGCGAGGAGAGCCCCTACATTCTCGCGCTCGCGACCTTTCCGAGCTTGGCTGACATGGAAACGGCACGCGAGAAAGAGGCGCAGGACCGCGATTATCAAAAAGCCAGGGACGCCTACAATGCGATGCCGGGTCTCGGATACGCCAGGCTCGAGAGCTCGCTCCTACGCTGTTTCGAAAGCATGCCTCGTCCGGAAGTTCTCCCGCCCGATCCCAAACGGCCTCCGCGCATTTTCGAATTGCGCATGTATGAATCGGACAATGGCTCGACCTTAAGCCGCAAAATCAAAATGTTCAACGAGGGTGAGATCGCCATTTTCAAACGGCTCGGGATGCGTCCCGTCTTTTTTGGCGAGACGATCGTCGGGCGCAACATGCCCAACCTGGTCTACATGCTTTCCTTTGACGGCTTGGCCGCGCGTGAATCCGCGTGGAGGGCATTCAGTGACGACCCGGAATGGAAACAGCTACGCTCCAAAGCGGGCAACAGCGACGCCGAGATCGTCTCCAATATCAGCAATGCGATTCTGCGGCCGCTACCGTTTTCGCAGATCCGTTGAGCTTCGTGCTTGGACAAGCTAAACTGGCATGGGCTCGGCGGGCCCAGCCGGCAGGCGGCACAAACACCGGGTCGCCCCGGCAGACGGCACAAACCGGCCGCCTGTCATACCCCGGTCAAGCCGGAACCAAAGAGAACCCATTCTCGGAACGGTATGATCACCGATGTGAGGTGTTCACATGGGTTTGATGCTGTTGACCGAACGTCATAAAGAGCAGGTTACAGGTGTCATCATTTGCTTTGATCGGATCATCTTTCAGGGCACTTTACCACAGCTCAGCTACGCCCGTGGAATCACCGAATACTTCTGTAAGCAAGGTCTACTTCTGAAGGATTTCACTCATTGGGCCGAACCGCTGACACAACGCATCCGGGATAACGCCGGGCGCGTGGCTTCCGAAGCTGGGCTGGAGATTCAATATCTGGCCAAGGCGAGCAGCGATAAAGAGAAACTAATCCAGGAGATTCTCAGTAAACGTGGCAATCATCCCGGCTTGGTGTGCGTGTTTTCCGTCACCGAGCGGTGTTCGACGTATAAACCGCAGTGGGGAACGAGTCGTCCGAGCCTATGCTCCATCGAAGCCCGCTGCTTGCATTATTATTTCTACTTCATCGATGAGGAATTCGGCCTATGCTTTGTGCGCGTACCGGCGTGGGCCCCTTTCCGCTTAGAGATGTATATGAATGGGCACAACTGGCTGGCACGGCAGATGACACGACAGCAAATCGATTACACCCAAGTGGACAATGCCTTTGTGTGGATACGGGATGCGGCTCGAGCCCCAGGAACTTGCCACTCAAAGTATGCCCGCCGAGCGCCTGCACCGGAAGCTGGACGATCTGGCGCAAACCTACTGTCCGGTGCTGGAGCCGTTGGCTATGAGCTTTCGCTGGACAATTCACCAGGCCGAATACGCTACCGATGCGCTTGCGCACGTGCGGTGTGATGTTCCGCCGACAGGCCGATTTGCAGAAGCTGTATGAACCTTTAACCCGCACGGTGATCCATGCTGTGAAAGCACGCGATGTGGCCACCTTTGTGGCAAGAGGCTCCGGGTCGACAGCGAGTTCGACATGCGTTTACGCACGCAAGCGTGGGGAACCGCTACGATGTACGGATCGAAGGGACCCGGGTCCGGCATACTATGGGACCGGTGTCCACGCTTGCTTGCGTGCCGCATCCAGATCTATGACAAGTTTGGTCAGGTCCTGAGAATCGAGACCACCATCAACGACTACGTTTTCTTCCACACTACCGCGAGGTAGAGCAGCGCAACGGTAAGCGCATTCTGAAATTCACGAAAATGAAAAAGAGCATCTATAGTTTTCAAGCTTTGCAGAGCGCCTTATGGGCGGCCAATCGCCGCTATCTGGAATTCATTTCCGCATTAGAATTGCCTCTAGCCGGAGTCCAGCTATTGGACCGGATCTCAGCCAAGGTCCGGCAAGGAGAACGGACCTATCGGGGTCTCAACTTCTTCTCCAGCGAGGATGCGGCTTGGCTGGAGACCTTGGGCCGTGGCGAGTTCAACATGCAAGGACTGCGCAACAAAGCATTGCGACAGCACCTTCCAGATCTAACGGCTGGTCAGGTCTCCCGTACGCTGAAAAACCTGCGCCTTCGGGGGCTGATCAAGAAAGTTGGCAGAACGTACAAATACTATTAAACGCCTACTGGAAAGCAGGTGATCGCCACTGGTCTCTATCTCAAGAGCCTGCGCGTGGTGCCGATGCTTTCCGCAGCCTAAGA
>JBPCOQ010000208.1:0-3893 GCA_051000095.1 Bryobacteraceae bacterium
GGATATGTCTTGACCACATCGTTCATGAAGCTCAGGAAATCCACCGAGGTGCGCCGGTCCCGAACGTGCGCCGTTACTTTGCCCGTCGCGATCTCCAGGGCGGCCAGCAGCGTCTGCGTTCCGTGGCCGAAGAGAAGCTACAGAAACTGCTGCACCTGGCTTTCGCCAGTGGCGGACCAGGCGGCCGGAAGATCAAGAACTTCCTGAACGGCACGTGGATTGGTGAGCCACTGCACGTGGTCCTCACCGACGCGCCCCTCGGTGCCTGGACAGCCGGAATGGTTTTCGGACGCGCTGGATGCCGCCACCGGCCGCGGCGGGTTCGCCACGGCAGCCGATGCTTCGATCGCGATCGGTTTACTCGGCGCGGTTGCCTCCGCAGCTACCGGTTCCACCGATTGGCAGGACGTCGATCCGCCGGCCCGCCGCATTGGCCTGGTCCATGGAATGCTGATGTTGAGCGGCACCGCGCTGTTTGCCGCATCGCTGATCCTGCAAAAGAGGTCGCGCGGCGGCGGACGGATCATGGCCGCCCCCGGGTACGTGGTGGTGGCATTTTCGGCGCGCCTCGGCGGCAATCTGGTGTATGGGCAAAGACTCGGCGTCAACCATACTGCCGGCCAGACATTCCCGGCGGAATTCGCGCTCGTGCTGGCGGAATCCGAACTGCCGGAAGGCAAGCCAACGCGCGCCCAGCGCGATGGCGCTCCGATCCTGCTTGTCCGCCGTGGCGGGAAGATTTTTGCGGTCGCCGAAACGTGCTCGCATTTGGGCGGACCGCTCTCCGAGGGGAAGCTCGTCGAAAACACTATTCAGTGCCCGTGGCACGGCTCCCGCCTCGCGCTGGAGGATGGCCGCGTTCTCGATGGGCCGGCCGTGCATCCGCAGCCGTGTCTCATGGCCCGCATAAGCAATGGCCAGATCGAAGTTTGTGATTCAGGCTGTACTAAGTCCTGCTAAATTGCTCGCGCATATCGGCTTTCCTTCGTGAGTGAGCGATCAAGATCGCAGGAATAATTGGCGGCATAAGTGCGGTGCCGGTAGGAAAGAGCGATTTTAGGATATGAAGGCTGTGCAACAACACGGGTACGGGGGTGTCGATCAAGTGACCTATGAAGATGTCCCCATGCCGAAAGCCGGCCCGGGTGAAGTCTTGGTAAAGGTGATTGCCACGAGCGTAAATCCTACCGACTGGAAAACACGAAAGGGTGAGACGAAGGACAGAAATCCGATCCTTCCGGATATACCCGGGCGGGCCGTTGCCGGGGACATTGTTGAAATCGGCCCAAATGTCTCGAACTTCGCACGGGGGCAAAAAATAACGGGATTGGTGCGGCACAGCTATGCCGAATTCTGGCCGCCAAGGCCGATGCGCTTGCGTTGATTCCCGAAGGGCTCGACCTGGAACAGGCGGGAGTTCTGCCTCTGGTTACGACTACAGGGGCGCAGTTGATCGAGCATGTTCAACTGAAGCCGGGCGATACCGTGCTGATAACCGGAGCGCTTGGAAGCGTGGGCCGCTCGGCGGTCTATGTAGCAAAGCAGCAGGGAGCGCGCGTCGTCGCCGGGGTTCGCGCGAACCAGAAGAACCAGGCCGAGTCGCTGGGCACCGACCAGATTGTTGCGATCGACGATGATCGCGAAATTGAATCGTTGCCGCAACTCGACGCGATTGCGGACACGGTCGATCACGACGTAATTGGGAAATTGATCCTGAAGTTGAAAATCGGTGGAGTACTCGGGTCGGTGTTGGGGAAGCCGAAGGCGGCCGAGGGAAAGGACATCCGGGTCGAAGCTTTCATGGCGCAACCGGATGCGGCTCGGCTGCGGCAGTTGGCGGAGGCGGTCCGGGATCGCGCGGTTAGCGTACCGATCGCGAGGAAGTTCAGGCTTAGCGAGGCTGCCGAGGCACAAAGTTTGGCGGAGAAGGGCGGAGTCGGGTGCGCGACGTAGAAGTGATGTAGAACCGTTAATCACGCTCTCCGGGCCTCCCAGTAGTCTTCAAACCTGCCGTTGAATTGACAGCATCGTAGAGCCAGGATTGCATGGCACCGCGGACGGTCCAGAACATACCCGACTGCATGCAGCGAGAACCGATCAGGGTCTTACACCCAGCTTCGATTACGCCGGTGCCCACGAACAGGTGCTGGCGGCGGAACTTTGGGTAACGCATGCGCCGGGCGTTCCGGCGAAAGAACTCAGCCTCGGTCAGGAGCTTTTCCGCCAGTTCGGCAGACGAGGTCTGGATGGATCGCAGGGCGGCCAGCAGCTTTTTGATTTTGCAATGATCGAGCAGATCCTGGTGGATCATCATCCAACGGTTCTGATTGCTCTCCTCATTGGGGTGCAGTTTGCGAGCCACCTCCCAGAGATGCTCGCGGGCGTGATACAGGTCGACGATTTGCGTCGCGCCGGGGAAGTATTGATCGGCACGGTTCCAGATCCACGCTTGCGTGCGTAAACGCATTCCGCTCCATCGCCCATGACGACCTTCTGGACGGCCCGGCTCCAACCGCGCTTCCAAGCTTCCCGATACGGCACGTACGCAAGCGTAGATGCGCTTGCCAAATTCTTCGGCCGTTTCAATTGCGCCCACGTAGGTCGTCGAATCTGGATCGCGGATGGCGTAGCCTTCCGCGTCCCAGGTGGTTTGCGTGAACACACATCCGAGCTTGACTTCTCGCGTGTGAGCCGGTTGTCCTTCGATCTTACCCTGGCGACCCACCGTTTCCTTTTTCACTACGGGTACTCCTGTTCCGTCCACGCTTGCGTGCGTAAACGCATCTGCACATACAAGATTGGAACCGGCTCTCCCACGACCATGGGTAGATCCAACTGTACGGCGCTCTGAATCCGCATCGGACGCAAGCGTCTCCTGTTGCTCTCGCTTGGCGATACGGAACGTACCCAAGCGTATCCTCGCCAATCGCCTCGGCCGTTCGCTCCACACATTTGGTGGTCACCTCCAGATCGGCGAGCAGTTTCATCTGCTGGCGGCCATGATCGAAAGGGGCCTCCTGGCCGACGAGCGCCTGCATGCGCCGCACCCCTGGAGAGAACTCCGTATTTTCGATGCGGAACGCACGCAAGCGTGTCCAGTTCGATATCGGCGGGGAATTGCCCGGTATGGCAGTGCGGGCACAGGTGGTAGGGACGCGATACGGTCACCGGCCCCACCACCGTGAGCACCGGTTTGGCGCGCAATTCTCGATAACGAGCCTGGTGGCCGCAGGAACAAGGAATGCTGCGCTGGCCGGCAGAGGGCGCTGCGAATTGCAGCAATTGGGTCAAAGCTGCGGCGGCGGCCTGATGCACGGCTGAGCGCGCGGCTATCTCGATGGCTTCCAAATCGAGGCGGCCCGTCTTGCGGAGAGCGTTGAAGATGACGCGCAACAGTTGGTTTATTTCGCGTGTGACTTCTTTGTGGATCGCTTCGGCCGTTTTTTTTCCCGCAGTGTTTGGGGTTCCTGCTCGACTGGGCGCAGGTGACAGATCTGAGCACTCACATCGACAAACTCGCGGCTGAGTTGTTGGAACTTGCGGTACTCGGCGATCTCATGTTCGGCCTTGCTAACGGCGGCAGGGTTGGGGAGCGATTCCGTCACGGTTTTACCCTCGACTTTGAAGGTCAAGCGGAGATTGGGACCATGGCCGGGTTGTTTGGGTTGATGGCAGCGACAGTTCGGTTTGCCACAACGACCACTGGTGGCAGTAAGCCAGAGCGCAGGTCATTGAGTTGGACGATCTGTTCGATTACCTTTGCACGCTGCTGTTCCAGGGATTCCAGGGACTTCGACATTTTGACGCCTCTTGATCCTAGCGTATATCATACTCCGGATCATAGGCACAAAAAAAAGAAAACAGCCAACCTTTCACTTTCAGGTCGCGCACCC
>JBPCOQ010000221.1:0-38023 GCA_051000095.1 Bryobacteraceae bacterium
CATGGACCATTGGTCCTCCATGAGAAGGCCAGAAAGAGGCGCAAGCAGCGACTGATTCGCGAACTCCGCAGCTTGGGCTACGCCGTGGCTGTTGAGGCCGAGCAGGGATGAGCATCTACACCACACGTTTTTCCGAAGAGGTTTTTCGAGAGTGTGTAGTCCTGAGACGAACAAACCCTCGGACCCACAAATTCCTATGGCATCCGGAAAGCGCTGCGCTGGTCCGGATGAAATCAGAAGCTGATCTTCAGCGCCAATTGGATCTCGCGCGGCTTGTTGAACTGTGAACTGACCACCCCAAACGATCCGGAAGATACGTTGGTGTTCGGCGCCGAGAAATTCGGCGTGTTCAGCAGGTTGAAGACTTCCGCGCGGAACTGCGTTCGGATGGCGTGGTCCCGAATTCCGGTTTCGAAGTTCTTCACGAGCACTGCGTCCAGGTTTTGGACCCAGTCCGTGCGGACGTCCGGCAAACGTGGTCCGACGTTCCCGAATGTAAATGGCGCGGCAACTGAGAACACGCCGGTGTTGAACCAGCGCCCGAGCGTCGGATTGTCGGTATGGCCGCTTCGGCCGTTGTTGGTGGCAGGCAGGCTAAGCCCGATGGGCGTGCCGCTCTGAAGCCGCGCGATGGCATCGAGGTCCCAATCACCTAACACAAAGTTTAGAGTTCGATTCCAGTCCGGGCCAAAGTGGCGGTTGCGCCCGAACGGCAACGGGTAAACCATGCTGCCGATGAACTGATTCGGCGTATCGAAGGCTGAAAGAGATTTCAAAAGCTTGTGATTGTAATAATCGAGCGCCGTCGTGGATTGCATGTCGTCAATAGCTTTCGAGCGCGTGTAGGAAACAAGCAGCGTCAGGGTTCGCAGCCGGCGCTCTACCTGAACGGTTCCCGCGTTGTAGGAGGAATTGCCATTCGGGACGTACACCTGCTGCACGCCGCTATCGCCAACGTACTGCGGGAAAGGCAACAGAGACTGCCTTCGCGAGATTGTCGCGCCAGAAAGTGGGCCCGTCGTGATCACGCCCCGAAACGGATTCGGAACCTGATCGTTCAGCGTGGTTCCGAGAGCCAGGTACTGATCGGGAAGCTGATTGATATTGAAGGGCCCAGAGAGCAGGTGGGTGCCCTTACTCCCCCAATAATAACCGCTCACGATGAATTGGCCCGGCGTTTCCCATTGAAAGCCAATGTTTCGCTGCTGGACGTAGCCCGATTTGAAATCGTGCGTTGGCGCCGCGATCGTCGAGCCGATGTTCGCCAGCGGATTTCCATCGTTGATCGGAGGCAGCACTCCTTGCGGGTACGGATTGCTCAGCTTGTTGGCTGGCGTAACGCCGTCCACGGTTCCATTCAGTGCCGTGTCCCGAAACGCTTCCACCGCTCCACCGCTGTTCCCTTTATCGATGCGAGGCACAAAAAACATTCCGTATCCACCGCGGATCACGAAGCTCGGGCGAACCTGATACGCAAAGCCGGCGCGCGGAGCGAAGTTTAGATAATTCGTCGCTTGCGTGTAGCTGTCGTTGCCGTTTACGTCAATCCATCGGAGAGCGCCCTTCAGGTTCGGCAGCCCCACCTGCGCCCCCAGTGTACTCGTGGCGCCGGGATCGAATGAGGCGAGACGGCCATACTTCTCGTTCGACCCTCTTTCCAAATCGTATCGGAGCCCCAGATTGAGCGTCAGCTTATTGCTCACCT
The DNA here is from genome assembly GCA_051000095.1 of Bryobacteraceae bacterium. Lineage (GTDB taxonomy): Bacteria > Acidobacteriota > Terriglobia > Bryobacterales > Bryobacteraceae > JBBSHP01. Next base: position 1,706 of record JBPCOQ010000221.1, read on the forward strand.
TCCAATCGTCCTGGAAGTAAAGCGCCGTATAGTTCCCGCGCGTGGAAATGGTGTTCAGTTTCCGGATGGTTCCGCTGGTCACGTCGCCCAGCAGAAAATCGGCAAAGCCGAAGCCCGCGGTTCTGCTGGCAGTGGTTGGTACCGGTCCTTGCGTGAACGTGCGGTCGAAGTTGAACATGCCGGATGAAAAATTGTTCTGGCCTTCATTGAAATCCAGCATGCGATACTCCGCGCCGAACTTCATATTGTGCTTGCCGCGCGAGTAAGCGAACCCGCCATGCCAAACGAACACGTTGCGGGGCTGGAATTGCACGATGGCGTCCCCGCTGCCTCCGATTCCTCCGCTGTTTTGCGTTGAGGCAGTGTCCGTCATATTCAGGACCGGGAACTGCGGCGCCGAAGCCGTGGCGAAACTCGCGGGGAATCCAAGACTACTCACGTTAAAGCCATAGGAGAGGCCAAATTGCGTCCCTTGGGCGCGGCTGGCCGAGAACTGCATTGTGCCGATCCAGCGAGCGGAAAAAACATGCGTCAGATCCACCACTCCCTGGCTGAAAACGTCTGTCGTATTCCGTCCACCGCCGGCCGGAGGCGGCAGGTTGCCCGGCGTAAGCCGCACGTCTGTCTGGTGCGATAATCGCAGAAACGCGCGCGTGTTGTCCGTAAAGTTTTCGTCTGCACGGACATCCCACTTATCGCTGTTGGTAATCGACTTAGCGCCGAAGATGTAATTATTCTGTCCAGTGATGGGATCGCCCGTGGTGTTTGGCAGGGGCAAGTAACTCAGCACATTCTTTGCGACGGGATCGAACCGGTCCGACGGAATCTTGTTTCCAGCGAAGAGACTGCGGGTTCGCACACCATTGACCACCGTCAGCGAGGCAGGATCATAGATCTGAATCAAGGCCGGCGAGCCGTTTACATTTGTAAAAGTCTGTGAGAAATCGCCGGCGCGTTGAGCCGTTGTCGGAACCGTGGAAATCCTGGTTGACGGGAAGCCCTGGCGTAAGCCCTCGTAGTCCCCAAACGCGAAAGTCCTGTTCTTGAAGACCGGACCGCCGGCATTGCCCCCGAACTGGTTGCGCTTGAACGAAGGGTTGGGAGCGCCCGCGCGGTTGTTAAAGAAATCGTTAGCGTCAAAAATACTGTTGCGCAGAAAGTCATAAGCTGTGCCGTGGTATTCGTTGGTTCCCGATTTGGTGATCAGGTTGACGATGCCTCCGGTGGTACGCCCAAATTCTGCATCGAAGCTCTGCGACTGCAGCCGGAACTCCTGGACCGAATCCACCGGAGGATCGATGATCCCGAAGTTCGTATCCGGAGTCGTGTCAGGCGCCCCGTCAATCAGGATTTCCTGCGATCCCGACCGGCCACCGCCCACGTTGAAGTCGCTTTTAAAGAAATTGCGGCCCACATCCGTGCCGCCCCCATTGCCGAAGTTCCCTCCGAAAGTGACACCTGGCGTGAGCCCGATCAGCGCCAGCGGATCACGGACATTGAGCGGCAGGTTCTCAATGCTGCGCTGACTCACCACCGTACCGAGAGTGGCGGTTTCAGTTTGCAATGCCGGCGGCGCTGCGTTCACCGTTACCTGCTCACTCACGTCGCCTACCTGCATGGTAATGTTCAGCGTCAACGCGTCGTTGACGTTCAGCGTGATTGGCCCTTGATCGAAAGTTTTAAAGCCCGGAAGAGTTACTGACACCCGGTATTGGGCGGGGGGCAACGCGAGCAGCCGGTAAAGGCCTTCGTTATTCGTCCGCGCATTATACTCCACGCCAGTGGTCACGCTTGTCGCGATCACTTTTGCATTCGGAACCGCCGCCCCCGCTGAGTCTGTAACAGTACCTCCAATCTGGGCCTGAAAACCCTGGCTCCAACCGAATCCGAGAACCAAGAGAAGAGATAAGAAGAGCTTCATCATTTTGTGACCACCTTTTGAACTTCATTCAAAGACAAAATTTGACCCTGCTCGCGCAAGCACCGCTGCAATTCCCGCAAATCGATTCGGTGCACGAGATTGCGGCTCCGTACGGCTAACGCGGCGGCAACTCCCGCGCTATGCCCTGCGATCATGTACTGCGGTTCCATGCGAAACGAACCGTAAGCCACCGTGGATGCTGAGATGCAGGATGTAACCAGCAGGTTTTCGCACTCCTGCTGGCGTGGCAGAAGCGCGCGGTAGGGAATTTCGTAGGGCTGCACCGGAACGCTGATGTAGCCCTCGGTGAAGACTTCGTCAGATGCATCCGGAAAGCGGTACACCTTGTGCGCGACCCACTGCACTTCGCGGATATCGATGTTATAGGCGCCCATCCCAATGGAGTCATACTTACGACGATTTTCCTGGAGGTCTTGCTGGGTCATAACGTACTCGCCAATCATCCGGCGGCCTTCGCGAACGTAGAGTTGATGCGGCCAGTGGCCTGTCTCCGGAAATTCGTCCTTGGGCAAGCCCCAATTCAAGGCTTCGGCGCGGAGGGCCGGCGGGACGCTCTCGTCGTGTTGAAGGAAATAAACCAGGCCTTGGGCCCAGTGCAGATGTTCGTTCCAAATCTGCCGGCGCCGCGCCTGGCCGGCATCCGGGTACTCCCAACTGGCTCCCAGCAGATCCGTGGATACCGGGCCGTTGCTATTCACGTCCGCCTTGCCATTCGGCAAAGGCGAGAGACCCATGAAGTCATGGAGCGCGAGATCGCCTTTCCCGCTTGCCAGATAATTCTTGACGAGTTGATAGCGGGATGCACTGTAGCCGGGCGGCGGCTCTATCGGGAGACGGTTGTCCGGCACATTGGTCAGACAGAGACGGAAGCAGTAGGATTGAAACTTGCCGTCTCCTTCGCCCAGTTGCCCGGATTTCTCTTGGGCGATCACTCCCTGAAGTAGTTGGCCATCCGAGCCGCGTGATAAGACGGGAAAGTGGAATTGGTGGCTGCCTGGGAGGAAGTCTTGGCGGCCGGCCAGCGATTCGCCATAGCGGCTGCGGCCCTCGCGCCCAACCGCGTAGGAGACCCCGGCAGCCTTCATCAGATCGCCCTCATAGGACGAGTCGATGAAAACTGCGGCCTCGAGTTCGATTCCGTTTTCTGTGCGAAGGCGCGTTATCCGCGCGCCATTTTTAGCGATCCCGGCGAGGCCCGAGCCGAAGTATGTCTTCACCTTCGCCTGCTCGAGCCGCTCCCGAAACTGGTTTTCCGCTACTTTGGGTTCGAAAGTCCAGGCGATCGGTTTGTTGTAGTGATGCCCCAGACTCTCAAAAAACTTCCGGGTGAGGCCGCCGATGACGTTATCCTGGCGATCCATGTCGGTTCTGCTCAAGCCACCCGAAACCATGCCGCCCGGGTGCTGACCCGGCTCGACGAGGGCCACGCGCACGCCTTCTTTCGCCGCGGCAATGGCTGCGATCGAGCCGCTCGCGGTCGCTCCATATACCACCAGATCGAATGCCAGCGGCTCACAACTGGCCGAGCCGCCTGCCAGGCAAATCGCCACGAGAACCGCGCGTATCGGTAAGCGGGTTAGCCCGGGAACGTGCGCCACTGTTTGAGGATGAGGCGTCTTGCGGGAGCGCGTAACGCTCGTAACGGCTCGTAACCGGCTCGTAACGGTGGCCATATAATGGGGGTTCACAGAAGAAGGGGGCCAATGACGACTGCATCCGCAACGCGCCCACGTTCGCCCGCGCTCAATGCGAGTGAACGGAACTCCATCCGCGAACAGATGGATCGGATTTTTGAAAGCCCGTCGTTTCGCTCGAGCCCGCGTTGCCAGCAACTATTGCGGTATCTAACGGAAAACGCGCTCGAAGGGCGGGATGAGATGCTCCGCGAACGGGTGATTGGCACGGAGGTGTTTCAACGCGCGCCGGCCTACGATACCGGAGAGGATTCGATTGTTCGCGTCCGCGCAAACGACCTTCGAAAACGTCTGGCGCAATACTATGACGGAGCGCCCGACCGCGAACACGAATTGCGTATCCATCTTCCCGCCGGCTCGTATATGCCGGAATTCGCATTTCACGTAGAGCTACATGTTATTCCAGCGACTACAGTGCGCCGGCAGGTTCACTGGCTACCGGTCCTCCTGGTAATCGCGGCGGTGCTGGCATTTGCCGCAGTTGCTATGACACAACGATTCCGGCACGCGAGAACCGTCATTGACGATTTCTGGGCTCCGGTTGTAAGCAGCTCGAAGCCGGTCCTGTTCTGCCTGGGTGATGCCCAGATTTTCGGACTGTCGCGAGATCTCCGGCAACGATTCTTCCGCATGCATCCCCGCTCAGGCGAGCCTGAGCCCGCTGCTGTTGAACTCGCGCCGGGTGACGTATTGCACGGAAGTGACTTGGTTTCGGTCCAGGGACAGTTTGTGGGCGTCGGCGGGGCGCAATCGGTGCAAATGCTATCCAACCTTCTCGCGTTCCGCGGCAAGACCAGTATGTTGAGAACGAGCGGCGATTTGTCGTTCGCCGATTTGCGCCAGTACCCGACGGTCCTGATCGGAGCGTTCTCGAATCGCTGGACCTTGCGGCTTAGCCGGCAACTCCGCTTCTATTTCGACGAGACCACTGGCACCCGCATTTGCGATCGGCAGAGGCCTGGAGTCGCATGGGAGGTGCAACTGGATCGCAATGGGCGGGAACTGGTGGATTATGCCGTGATCTGGCGTCTGGTGCGTTCTGAAACCGGGCAAGTGATTATCGGCGCGTCGGGAATTACCCAGTACGGCTGCACTGCGGCCGGCGAGCTCATCAGCAACGTCGCCTACATGGAGCAGGCGCTCCGGAATGCTCCATCCGATTGGCGGCCAAAAAACATGCAGGTTGTCCTGCGATCGAAAGTCGTGGGCAAAACGCCCGGACCACCGGAAGTTGTTGCAACCTATTTCTGGTAGTGGTTCCTACTGCGCCAGCTTCGCCATGATCAGGCGTAGCGGCTCCTCCTCTTTGGAAGTGCTTGCGCCGCATTCGTTGATTCGGGCCCGCCAAATCTGCTCGGCCAGCGCCAGTTTCTGCTCCGCCACTTCATTGTTAACGTGCGGAGGGGGCTTGTTGGGCGGGGGCACCTGATCCGCGGTTTGCGATTTCCCGGTACATTTCTGGTAAGAAGCGCGAGTTAGATCGAGTATGTGGAGACTACGCCGGTATTTCTCCATCGAAGAGAGCTGCCGGGCGGTTGGATCGAGCCCCGACATCAAGCTCGAAAACTCCATGCGTTGACGAAGGTTGGGCTCGTCAGGCCGGCGCCGGAAGGCCGCCACAAAGGCGGCCACGGCTGGGCGGTATTGGCCCGCGACCAGTTGCGCCTCGCCAAGACCGGAGTACAGGTCCGCATCCTTACGATCCTGCTGGATGAGCGAACGATAAGCGTCCGCCGCTCGCGTTGGTGAACCGGCCACCAGGAACAGGTGTGCAATGCGTTTCTTTAGCGCCAGGTCTCCTTCCGCCGCTTCTTGGAGCGGCAGCAGTTCGGCCAGTAACCCCTGCTTCCTCTCATTTTTCAGCAGGAACTCGATTAATTCCATACGGACCGACCTGCGGGAGCGATCGGGATTGTTGGGCCATTCTCCATAGATCGCGCGATGATAATAGGATTCGGCATCGCCCATTCTGCCTTTTGACGCCATCAAACGCGCTGCGGTCAAATTCGCTGCTCCGTCGTTCGACTCGCGCTGCAGAATTTCGTCCAGCAGAGGCTCGGCTTCGGCAGTTTTTCCGGCGGCAATCAGCGCGTCGATCAGCGTGAGCTCGTAATTGACGTTCTTCCGGTCGACCGCGTGTGCCCGGCTCAGTAAGTCGACCGCCTGTGGCAGCTTGCCTTCTTTGAGGAGACGCGAACCATCCACGTATACCCGTCGGGCCTCGGCTTGTAGTTCCCGCACTTGCGTCCTTTCGAGAAACCAATCCAACGCCCACAGGCATGCGATGATTAACGCCAGTATGGCGGAAAGGCGAAGTGGCCGCGCTACTTTCCCATTCATGATTTCCGCGCCAAACCATACGCGGCTAACACGTCCGCAAGACTGACGATTCCTCGCATCTCACGTATATCCGCCCGGCTGACAACGGGTAAAACGTCCACCCCCGTGGCGCCCATGCGTTCCAGGGCATAGCTCAGCGGATGGTCCGGATGGACATAAGTGTATTTCCCGTCCGCGTTGATCAGATCGCCAACCGTATTAGTCCCGGATGGCGCCATCTCAATCTCCGGCGCGCTAATCATGCCGCGGATGTGGTTGCGATCCCCAACCGGCCACGAGTTGCGTCTCTCATTCGTCAGCCGCTGCTTAGCATTGCTGAGTCCGGTATCGGACGGCAACGGCTCCGCATCTTCATGCATTACCTGGCTCACTCGGATCCCGGCGAGTTCCTCGCGCGATTCACCGGTGGGGAGATAGACGCCCTCCTGGAGGGCGAGAGCCTCATAAATCGGCTCGCGCTGGAGCTGTTGTGAAATAAAGAAACTGATCAGATTCGATATCATGAGCGGGACAATGATCGAATAATCCCGCGTCATTTCAAAGATCATGATCACGGACGTGAGCGGAGTTCGTACAATGCCCGCGAAGGCGGTCCCCATGCCGACCAATGCGTATGCTCCGGGATTCGCAGTTACGCCCGGAAAAAGCGAGTGAGCGGCACTGCCCACCGTTCCGCCGATCATAGCGCCAATGAACAGACTTGGGCCGAAAATGCCGCCTGCATTTCCCGACGAGTAACAAACGGGAGTCGCAACGATCTTTAATACCGCGAGCAGTGCGACCGTCTTCAGCGGAAAGTCGCCGCCCAACACGCGATCGACGTAATCGTATCCGACGCCAAGCACCTCCGGAAGCCGCCATCCGAACAATCCAATCAGAAGTCCGCCCACTGCCGGCTGGAACCAGACAGTCCACTTCGGAAGCGTGCGGAACCAGATACGCAGATGCAAGAGCAGTTTCACAAAACAAACGGAGCCGAGACCACCGGCCACCCCGAGAATTGCGTAGATGCCGAACTCGACCGGATTTACTAACTGGTACCCGGGGACATGAAACAACGGCGCGTCACCCAGGATCAGGTGGAGTACGATCCAGGAAGTTGCGGAGGCCAGGACCACCGACCCTAGCACTGGCGCGTGGAGATCGCCCAGGATTTCTTCGAGCGAAAAAAGGACGGCCGCAATCGGCGTATTGAACGCCGCCGCCAATGCGGCCGAGCAACCCACCGGCAGCAGCGCCTTCACGTTGGTGGCGCTGAGCCCGAAGCGGCGGCCAATAACAGAAGCGATGCCGGCTCCGATTTGCACGGACGGCCCCTCACGGCCCAACGCGATTCCGCTGGCGAGCGACGCTGAGCAGCACAGAAACTTGCCGATCACGGTGCGCAGGGATATATATCCGTCCTGGATGAACAGCGCGAATTTGGTTTGCGGAATTCCACTGCCGCGCGCATTTGGAAAATAGCGATATAGAAGGTATCCGGTTACCAGCGATCCTGTCGTTGGAATCAACACCCGGCGCCACGCCGCGCCGCCGGGCGGGTACATCCGGGCGGCAAGGCGGCCGGTTAACAGAATGAAAGCGACCACGGTGAGGCCAACGACAATGCCGATGACCAGGCTCAAGACGATCAGGAGTTGATCTTCGCGATTCCGGAACCCTGTCCAATTCCAAGGTTTGATCCGCTTCCACTTCACCATCCAATTGTATTTTTGCAGACGGCGTTTATGGACCTCAGGGCATGAGGCCCTTTCGCACGGCATACAAAATCACTTCCGGGACGCTGTGTAAGTTGAGCTTCTGCAGGATGTGCTGATCTTGGAGCTGAAGAACGATCGCCCCGGGGCGGCGGTACGGATCACTCCGGTGAGTTGGGCGCTCACGACAACGTATCCGTTCAAGAGCCCGGCTGCGCGAGAGAAAGAGTTGCTGCTCGCGAGCATTGCTGGCGCGCCGATCACCGGCAGCTAACAGAGCGGCCGTTTCCGTCAATCGCCATTTAGCAGCAGGCGGTCCTCTAACGCAAGCCCGGAAGTAGGCCGGACCGAATGTTATATTTGAATAGCCCGCCAAATTGAGGGCCCGTAGCTCAGTTGGTTAGAGCGCTACCTTGACACGGTAGAGGTCACAGATTCGAGTTCTGTCGGGCCCACCACTTCAAATAGCAACTTACGGAGAATTGATCGGAGACGGTATCACCATGTGTGCCACTTCCGTGTGTTTATACCTGAATCCGCCCTTATTGTAGTCCACCCTCCGGCTGCAATCGTCCAGTTGGCCCGCGCCGGTTTGCGATTTTGCCGCGGGCTTCAGGCGATTTAGTGTACGCGATACGTGCTCTCGTTCACGTGCTTCATCGGTTTGGGTGTGAGGAAGGTCATGTCCAACGAAGCATGGCCGGCAGCCCTCCGCGCCTCGAGCGGAGTTGCGCCGGCTTCCTGGCGCCACATCACGTTGAGGCGTCGGAACATGTGCATAACGAAACCCTCGCGGTAGATTCCAGCCGCCTCGGCAGACGGGCGGAAAACGTGCTGCTGTAGATCACGGTCATCGATCAACCCGGCGTCCTTCCGCTGAAAGATGAATTCTTCAAGTTCCCTGCCCTATCGCATACCGAAGCAACTCGTGCGCGAATGCCCTATTTGCCAGTATCGCCATGCGGGAGGAGGTTTCCGGCTTGCGCAATCTCGTGCGGTGCGAAACCTGCATCCGCCGGCCTGGATGGCTAACTCAACCGATGCCCCACAGCTCTATTGCAGTCCCTTCAGATTAACCGCGATCCGCCGCAGCGTCTTTCTTCGCATAACAGCGGAGCAGATAAATGTGCGCCGCGCCGACAAAGTACACGTAGATGATCCGCGCGCCTCCACCGTGCCTTTGCCTTTCGCTGCTCATCTCAGCTTCCGCACTCCGCCGGAGCCAGGTATGACGTCCCCGGCATCCGGATGGTCGATCAGGTAAACCGCGACCGCATTGAAAAATAGCCACTGCGCGAATTTGGCTGGATCTCCTCTTGAAACGGTCCTGGCTCGGGTGTCAGTACCTAGTGTGCTTTGCACATAAGGAGCATCCATTGACCCCTAAACTCGACTCCAACGTTCAGCGCGCGGAGAAAGCTTACGATCTCCGCAAGCGCCAAGCCAAATTCCAACTCGATCTTCCCCTACCCGGTCACCCCAACAACGGCGACGAGGGACTTTATGCCAAGAAGATCGCCAACTACTCCAAAGGCCTTCTTCATAACAATCTCGGAGAAGTAGACCTAATGGCGTATCAAAAGCTCGTCGATGCGTTAACCACTGGCAAACCCAGCGATTTCGAGGATATCCCGATGGGATCGCCCGATCCGCGAAAACTGGTGAATCCGCAATCGGGGCTGTGTTTCGATCTGGCTGGCGCGGATTCCCATCATCTGACGATGCCCGCGCCGCCCGTATTCAGCGGCGCGGAACAGGCCGGCGAGATGGTGGAAAACTACTGGATGGCGCTCACCCGCGACGTGCCATTCACACGGTATTCGACAGACCCGCTTACCATCGCGGCAGCCGCCGACCTTTCGAAGCTATCGGATTTCCGCGGACCAAAGGCCGCTGGGAAAGTGACCACCGGCACCCTGTTTCGAGGCATGACGCCGGGCGATTTGGCCGGCCCGTATCTTTCTCAGTTCATGCTCAAGAGCGCGCAGTTCGGCGCCGAAGTGATCGACCAGAGAATCACCACGACGACCGCGAACTTGGATTTCATGACCACGTACAACCAGTGGCTCGAGGTGCAAAAAGGGATGAAGCAGCCGGCCAATACCTTCGACGCGATTACGCGATTCATTCGCAACGGCCGCGATATCAGCCAGTTCGTGCACATCGACGTGCTGTTTCAGGGCTACTTCGACGCCTGCTTGATTCTGGGAGAGCCCGTGAGCGCGGGCGGCGTGGGAGCTCCGCTAAATCCGGGCAACCCTTACCGCGACTCGAAAAATCAGGAGGGATTTGGAACGTTTGGACCTCCTCACATCAAAGGTGTGATCGCCGAGGCGGCGGTTCGCGCGCTCAAGGCGGTGTGGTATCAGAAATGGTTCGTGCACCGCCGCTTGCGCCCCGAAGTATTCGCGGGACGCATTCACAATAAGCTGGCGCATCCCGTCGATGCAAACTACCCAATTCATCATGATGTTTTGAGTTCGGGCGCGCTCGCCAAAATCCAGGCCACATTCGGCGGCGTATCTCTATTGCCGATGGCGTTCACCGAGGGATCTCCGTTGCATCCGTCCTACGGCGCCGGTCACGCGACGGTCGCCGGAGCGTGTGTGACCATTTTGAAGTGGTTCTTTGACGAGACTTCTCCGGTTGTCAATCCGCAGGAGGCCAATCCTACCGGCAATCCCGCCACCGACGGAACCACTCTGCGCAATTACACCGGCCCAGACAAAGATACGTTGACGGTCGGCGGTGAATTGAACAAACTCGCGGCTAACATCGCCATTGGCCGGAACCACTCGGGCGTGCATTGGAGGTCGGACTACGCCGAGTCGCTCCGTCTCGGCGAAGCGGTAGCGATCGCTACGCTGGAAGATTTCCGCGAGACCGTTACGGAAGACTTCGAGGGCTGTACGTTCACGAAGTTTGACGGCACCCTAGTCACGGTTTGACCGGATGTGCATTCAGGGGGTGGAAGTCCCTCTATGGGCCGTTATGACCGGAACCATCCGTCTAAGCAAGAATATCCGCCGCGAGGCGGAATCTAAAGACGACGAAATCCCGGAAGTGATGTGCAGGAAGCAGTCGGGCTGTTGATGACTGCGGCGGATATTAATGCCAACGTGGTTTGGGTAACCGGCCAGGGATGCGCTTGCGTACCTGCCGTGGGTAAGCCCGATAGTCATACGGAAGACCGCATGGTAGATCCGACGCGTCCGGTAGAAGGCATATCTTATCTCGAGAGATTTCCGTTCCGGTCCGCTCACACCGGACTACCGCGGCAGCAATGCAGCGGGACAGGAGCGGAGAGCAGATGCGGCACGCACCGAGGTGTAGGCGGATTCGATGAACGCAGAGCAGCAGTAAAGCGAACAGCACCACGGCGACGGTGAGGCGGGCGAACCCATATCACCGCGCATGGCCGGCGGGAAGCGTTTACGGCATTCGCCAACAACAAGCCTTGACAGTTAATTGATAAAGAACGCACGCGTGGCAGTTACACCAATCACAACGTGATGCGACGTTTGCCGGAGCGCACCACGTATATCGGGCGCATCCGCAAAGATGTCAAGTTACACCCCCTGCCGGCGCCAAGCGGCAAAACACTGGGCCGCCCGCGCCGCTATGGTCCCGTGGCGCCCACGCCAGAAGAGACTCTCAACGACGATTCCATTCCCGTGGTCAAAGTGAAATGTTTCGCTGCCGGCCAGCTTCGGGAGATCCCGGTAAAAGTGCTCCGCGCCGTATACTGGCGCAAAACCGGCATCGATGTGCCGCTTCAGATCGTGGTCAGCAAACCGCTCGGGTATCGTCTGCGCAATGGATCCAAACTGCTCTATCGGCAGCCGGCGTTTTTGGTGTGCACCGATCCGGAACTGGATCTCCCCACCCTGGTGCAGGCTTATAGCAACCGCTGGGAGATCGAGTGCAATCACCGTGACGAAAAATCACTGCTGGGCGTGGCCCAGGGCCAGGTTTGGAATCCGAACTCTGTGCGACGTCGCCGCCGTTGCAGGTGGCCGGTTACAGTCTGCTGTTGCTGGCATCCATCCTCAGCTCCGGCTTCCAGCGCACTAAGTGTCTGTGACAGAATAAGTGTTCCATTTATGGGATGGTAGTTGGGCGGATCGAATAGTTCCACTCCCCGTGGAACTTCTCCGCTTTGAGCGTAACGGCAGCCAGTGCTCGATCTGTGACCTTGACGCCGGATGGGTATTGGTTCGTGTCCAACTTGGCATGTACCTTGAGTCCTTGTTGCGTTTTGGTGTTGGCGATCAGATTGATGACCACTTCGTGACTTCGCAGCGGTTGGCCACGCCAGTTCTGGCTGATGAACGAGAAGAGCCGATGCTCCATCTTGTTCCATTTGCTGGTCCCGGGAGGAAGGCACACCATGATATGTAGACCGGTTTCGTCAGCGAATTTTGCAGTTCCACTTCCCACAGCCTCACGCGAACTCCGTTACTGCCTCCCGCATCCGCGGTGATTAACAACTGCTCGGCTGCCGGATAGGCTTTCCGCCCCACGGCACGTGCGCAAGCGCATCCAGCGCCACCATCGACGGATGCTCTCGACCGGTCTGGAATCACCAGGATTCTACCATAGGCCTTTCGCGGAGACAAAGCCAGCTTGTTTGCAGGCGCGTGTTTATTACAATCCGCAAACTGGACAAGGATGCCGGTCATCACGTGGCAGTGCGGGCGCTGGCGTTAAAGTGGATTCGCATTGTATTCCGCTGCTGGAAAAATCATAGCAGTATGATCAACTGGCTTATGTGAAGGCCTTGCGTTTGGCGGGGATCAAAACTGGTAGCAGCAATGGCAACCGCGTAAAAGTCCAGGTCGTGGAAAAAAACGTGAACCGATGATTTTTCTCTTGACGGAATACCTCAGTGGACTTGCGTGGAGTTCTCCTTGTGTCGGTGATTTGGAACTTCAACGACACAGTACTACAAAGGAGGACGCCGCACTTGTATGGGATCAGTTTGCGGCGAAGCCGCGCTGTGCTACATAACCTATTTTTCTATCCGGTGTGATACCCTATCCCTTTACCGCTGTTCCCGCGTTCGTCCAACAATATCAGGAGCGTCTTTCGATCATGATGAAATCATTGTGTCTAGTCATCGCGGCTTTCGCCGCACAGGGCCAAAATCTCTTTGTCCTCCCTGGACCGAACTCCACTAGCGCCGGTGTCGGAGTTGTTTCTACCAATTCGTTCACTTCGACCACAAACTTTTCCGCCGGGGCTGGGGCGTTTCAGGTTGTGGCTGCCCCGTCGGGGAACAAGTTCTACGTTATATCGAATGCCGGTAGCGCCACAGTCACCGTGGTCGATAGCGCGTTCGCCAATCCGCGCCCGCTGGGCAATTTCGGTTCACAGGCGACTGCGGCGGCGATTACGCCCAATGGCAACCGATTGCTGGTAGTCGCGGGAACGCTGCACGTGTTCGACACGAACACCGACTTCGATCTGTTTCCCAATGGGCAGTCCTTCGGCTCGAATCTTTTCGACGTCGCCGTGAGCCTGGATGGTAGCCGCGCGTTTTTGCTGGGGAGAAACTCTGGAGGCGGAAGCACGCTATTTGCGATCGACCTGTCCAATAACTCACTGATCGGGAGCATCCCGGTACCGGGCAACGCCAGCGGTGTCAGCGTCGGGCCGAATGGATTCGTTTACGTGAGCACCATCAATCAGCTTCTGGAGATCAATCCCAACCCCTTCGCCGTCACGCCTAACGGTACCATCGCTCTCAACGCGAGTCCGGGCAAGCTAGTGTTTACACCCGACGGCAAGTTCGCTTTAGCGACGAATCAAACTCCCATCACGGGATCTTCCGTGATCGTGATCGATTTGGTTGCTCATACCCTATTCGGTACGATTCAGAATTTCAACACCGTTCTCGACCGCCTGTTTGTCGCGGGCAACAATCTCGTTTTCGCGTATTCCAGCCAGACTGCCAGCCTGTATTCGATTTCGATCGTCCCTCTAACCATCAACGGCTTGAGCGTTCCCGGCGTGAGCGGATCCGTCACGGCAGCCGCCCTGTCGAATGAGATCGGCGGCGGAAATCGCGCCACAGCGCAATATCTTTATTTTGTGATTGGATCGACGCTGTACCGCTACGACATCACATCCGGCCAGCCCACCGGGCAACTCGCGCTGCCGGCCGCCGCGGGCGCTCTTTCGGTGGTCCGCCCAGCCAACGTAACGGGCACGCCGGCTTCGATCCTGCAGTACGGTAACAATCAGACGCTTACGGCGGGAGCCATCGCGGCCCCGATCGTGGTTCGCGTGCTGGACTCGCAAGGCCTCCCAGTGAGCGGCGTTTCGGTAAGCTTTTCCAGTCCCACGGCCGGAGTCATGATTCAAAATCCGGCGGTTGTCACTGGCTCCGAAGGATTCGCGCTCACTGCCGTCACTGCTCCTGCCACGAACGGAGTGTTTGTCATTACCGCGACTCTGCCCACTGGACAGGCCGTCAACTTCAATCTCGCTGTCGGTTCCGGTGGCGGCATTGGCGGAGGAACCAGTTCGCAGGTCAGTATCGTTGCCGGGCAGGGTCAACTCCTGTACGGAATTGTCAACACGGCTACAACCGGATTCGGATCGCCGCTGACCGTTCTTGTAAAAGATGTCACCGGCAATCCAGTACCGAACGCGGCGGTAACTTTTTCAATTATCTCGGGTCCAGGAGCCCTACTGGCTGCGGGAGTGCAAGGCGCGGGCAACGGGCCTACCGTTACGGTCAATACCGATGCCAACGGTCTGGCCTCGGCGGGGTTTCTGAGTTCACCTATAAACCCAAGCAGCGCCTATCAGCAAACTGCGATCGCGGTGAATGCGTCCGGAACGAATACTGTCAACTTCTACGTGACTACAGCAGGTCAGACTCAGCAGGGCAGCCCGTTGGTTTTTGTCCAATTCAACAAACCCCAGAGCGGGGATGTCATTACGGGCCAAGCAGGCACCACACTGAAGGGAGCCGTCACGGCATCGGTTAGTTCGCCGATAAGTGGCCCCGTGCCGAATGTCAGCATCCGGGTGTTATCGTTGAACGCCACCGATCCGACCATGGGCCCGTTTGTGTCCTGCGCCGATCCAAACGGAACCGGTGTACTTTCCGACATGAATGGCAACCTCACTTGCGACCTGGTCTTTGGGCCCAAAATTGGAAGCGGCCAATTTCAGGTGAACGTCGGGTACGCACAAACCTCGACCATCGCATATCCCTTTACGGTGACCCCTGGACCACCCTCCGCGATCAAGATTTTGCAGGGTAACAATCAGACCGGCTCGCAAGGTCAAACCCTGCCGCTGGCGTTTCTCTTCCAGGTAACGGACGCAGGCGGAAATCCTTTGCCCGGCGTACCCGTGACATTCCAGGTAACTCCCGCGGGTGCGGTAACGCTGAAGAATCTAAGTACAGTTACAGACGCCAATGGCAACGCGTCGGCGCTCGGAACCCTGGGCAGCATCGCCGGCCCGGCGACGGTGCGAGTGACAGCGGGAAGCGCTTCCGCCACGTTTACGGCCACCGTCAACATTCCGGTTACGGGTATTCAACCGGTTTCCGGCGGCAGCCAGGTGACGCTGATAAATACCACCTTCGCAGCCCCGTTAGTCGTCAAGGTGGCGACCGCCGGCGGTGCCGGAGTTGCGGGAGCTCAAGTGACGTTCGCCGTTACAAGTGGTTCGGCCACGCTCGGATCTCCCACCGCCACAACGGACGCAAATGGAAACGCTTCGACCACCGTTACGGCAAGCCCCATCGCGGGTCCTATCACAATTTCCGCCACTTCCAATGGCTTCACCACCAGCTTTGCCCTGTCATCGCGGCTGCCTGGACCCGCCAACGTGACGTTCGTAAACGGCGCGAGCTTCCAGCCGGGAATTGCGCCGGGAGCCATCGTGACCATTAATGGTACCGGCATCCTGCCCGGTATCCAAGGGGTGATTACGCCCAGTAACATTGTCGGGCCGCTGCCCCAGAGTCTTTCCGGTGTGCAGATTCAGTTCAACGGGATCCCCGCTCCGATCTATTTTATTTCGAATACCAATGGCGTCGAGTCAGTCACTGTGCAAGTTCCTTTTGAGCTGCAACCCGGAGTAGCGAATGTCACGATCACGGCTGCTGGCGGTGGATCTGCCACCGTCAATAATGTGCCAGTTTCGCAATACAGTCCCGGCGTTTTTGAGACCCTATTCAACGGTCAGAAGCAAGCGGTTGCGATCCGGCCGGATGGTTCTTACGTCAGTCCGGGGAACCCGGCTCAGCGGGGCGAAGTGGACTGCATCTTTGCTACCGGGCTAGGACAAGTGAGCCCTGGAGCCACTACGAACAGCACCGGCGTTGCGGGCCAGAACGTTTTGGCTCCCTTGGACGTCGGAGTGAATAACGCCGGCGTCCGGCTGGTGTCGGCGACGTATTTGCCGGGAACCGTAGGCGTGTACCTGGTGTGCTTGCAGATACCGATGGACGCCACGCCCGGACCAGCCCAGCCGATCGGCCTGGACGTTCGCGATGCGTCCGGCAACGCGATTTACGCCCAAAGCACCTTCCTCCCGATCCAGTGAGTGACACAGGCTTTCGAGCCTGTGTGGGTCTGAGGTCTAGAATCCGACCCCGTCTGCCGGCGGGGTCAGTTCCCGATCGCAGTCCAAACCGAGCCCGGACCGTTTAGAAGCTGTGAAAGAATCCAAACCAACACAGACTAGAAAGTCTGTGCCACAGTCAGGGAGTGGTCTCGATCTCCACCGGCGCAAGCACCCGCTGCCCAATCGTAACCCGCATCTCGTGCTTGCCGGCCCGTAGTCCCTCCGGTAAACGGAAATTTACCTCATACCGTGGCGGCAGCGGATCGGTGCACCGAATCTCCCAATCGCGCACCGGCAGCCCGGCGATAGTAGCGGAAATTGCTTCCGGCTGCATGATCTCGTCTAGCTGAACCTTCACCGAACCGGTGGTCGAGCGATTCTTCTGAATCATATTCACGCCGTCGGTGACCGACAGAATGCGCGGCGTGAGCGGCCCGGCGGGAATCACGCGAACGAAAGCTGTTTCGCCTAGCATTTCCACGGGCACAAGCCCAGTGCGCACGCCACTCGGCAGCATTACATTCACCTGCTGCAGTCCACCCGCCTCCACCGGACCGATATACACGCAGCGCGCGCGGACTTGATCGACCCGTATCTCCAGGCTGTTCAAATCGGCGTCTTGCGGCAGGCCCGTTACCCACAGCGAAATCGCGGCGAGCGGTCCTCGGTCCGGCGCCACCGGCTCGCTGCTCGAAGCATTGGTGACACGGCGGATCTGCACGCGAGTCGCGGTAGCGGTCCGGGGTACGCGCGCTCGCTTGCGCCAAGTGGTCCACAGGTACTGCGTATCGGCGCCTTCCAACGCCAAAATTTGAAAGCCGTTCTCGCGAGTGAAATACAGAATGTCCTCGACCGAAAGACTAACTCCGCTCCAGGTGTTGGGCGTCTGCGCCGGTGGCAACCCGTTAAACTGACCTCGAAAAATCCCGCCCGGCTTCAACACACGTTGCGTCTCGCGCATGTACTCGAATACCACGTCACGGCTGGGAATGTGCTGAAACACCGCATACGAGTACACGATGTCGAAAGAATCGGCGTCGAACAGGCTTAGGCTCGCCCCATTGGTGGCATGCGCGTGCGCATGAGCAATCCCGCGCAGGCGCTCGCGTGCAAGCCGCGCCATCTCATCGGACACGTCCACTCCCTGGATCTCGCCGAAATGCCGGCTCAGCGGCTTCATCAAGCGGCCCGGACCGCAGCCGATCTCGAGCGCTCGCCACGGCCTATCCGCATCGGAAAGGCGCTTCAGCTCAAACTCAACCGCGGCCACCACCTCTTTCGCGGTCGATTCGAAGCCCTCCTCATCCTGATCCCTGCTTCCGAAAGCGACGTAGTAGTGGGCATCTTCGCGAGCGCGCTCGTTCCAGTCGGCGCGCATGGTTTTGGCGACATCACTCATCTGTGCAGCGGTTGCCTCGGATACTATTGTCGGCGACTCGGACTCCAGGCGCGGCTTCAATGCAGTGCGCCGCCATTTTCCACCCGGAGATCAGGTTGTCGTCGATCGTGATGCGACGGACCGGATCGGGCTTATCGGCCCGCTTCGCAAGGTAGATTCCGCTATTGAGAAAATCCGGCTCGCCCGCAATCGCGAGACAGCCAAACCTGGCATGCGTCTCGTTACAATGCGCGGTATTCAGGCGCCGCATTTGATTGTGTAGAATCTTGTGTCCGGTGCCGACGACGAAGATCCCGCCAAATTTCATTCCTTCAAGCTGGTTGTCTTCGATTGTAATATTCTGCGAGCGCATTTCAATGCTCGTGTTGTTCAGCGAAATGCCGAAGTTGCCATATGGATAGTGCTCGGGCTTGCCGCGATTGATGCAGACATTGTCGCGCACCGTGCCGTCGTGAAATCCATCCAGGTCGATGCACTTCCCGTCCACTTCTTCAAAGTGGTTGTATTCGTAAACGGAGTGGTCCACATTGCCGGCGGTATCGATTCCAACCGGAGTGCCGCCGTTCTCAAGATCTACTTCCGCGACATTAAATCCGATTCTGTTGCCCGTGTTGCCAGTCACTAAAACCCGGGTCGCATGGCCCACCTGGATCGCATCGCGGCCGATATCTGAAAACTGGTTATGCGCGATTTTTCCCCTCTGATTGCGCGGCGATCGATAGCACGAGTGTGTCCACACGGCGTTGCCTCGTATGCCGCGAAACGTAGAATCGGCCACCGTGAAGTCGTCTGTCCCTTGTTCAAGGAGAATGCCGCCGGATGTATTGTTCCTTCCCGTCGCGTTGCGTGACCCACTGCTCTCGACGCTCCCGTGTGCAATCAACACGTGCCTCGATTGGCTTACGATCATCGCGAAGTTCGCCATATTCCGAAAATCCACATGCTCGACGGAGAGGCCATCGGTATCCTCGATCAAGATACCGTTGCTGGGATAAAAGCGGGAGAACGGGATATCCGTAGGCGCCAGCGGAATGGGCCGCTCCAGCGCCGCGCGATTTCCATCGATTGCAAGATTTCGGATTGCGATGTTTCTGCATCCCTGGCAGCTCAGGATTGCTCTCCCGGTGAATTTCCGCGATGCATGCAATGTCGCTCCCGCACCGTCTATGGTGAGATCGTGCGCGCCCGCGGCCAGCTTTAACTCGGACGAGATCTCGATCTTGCCCGCGGGCAGCGTCACCGTTCCGGTTTTGACGGTCAACAGTCCCCGTATGGCCTGCTCGCCGGAAACGGCCATCAGGAAGAACAGAAGAGCCAAAGGTTATTCTATCTACGTGACTGTTACGTTCCCCGCTTTCTCCGCCGAAGCGCCCGAGGGCGCGGTGATCGGTATCGTTGGTGACCAGGCGAGCCCGCCTTCGGAGGGGCGTCTGCTGGTCATGGACCATACCTTAGCGCATGCCGACGCGTTGGCTCGGGCGCAAGCCGCCGTGTCGCTCAACCGCCTACGCGCGAGCGGCTCTACCGTCCTGCTGTTCTCGCACGAGCCTGCGCTGCTGCGCGAACTGTGCGATGAGGTCTGGTGGATCGAAGGCGGCAAGGTCGCAGCCAAAGGCGATCCCCGGCAAATCCTGGACGCCTATCACGCCCGTGTCGCGGAAAAATTTCGCGCGTGGGGGGAAACGCAAAAGATCACGCTCGCTCCCGCCATGCGAAGAGGCGATGGACGTGCTGAAATCGTCTCGCTCGAAACGATTGGCTCAAACGGCAAGCCCACGATCGCATTGCAAAGCGGCGAGCTCGCCGTGGTCCGCGTGGTGGTTCGCTTTCGGGAAGCCGTTGAGAACCCGGTAATCGGAATCATGATCCGTACACGCATCGGCCTCGAAGTTTACGGAACTAACACCGAGCTTGAGAAACTCATCATTGGTCCACGTGAGGCTGGCCAAACAATCCGGGTGGACTTTGGTTTCCGGTGCGAGCTCTGCCCCAAGGAGTACACCTTGACCGCTGCCTCCCACGACCCGGACGGAACCGCGCACGACTGGGTGGAGGACGCAGTGGCATTCGTGGTCGCCGATTCCCACTACACCGCGGGTGTAGCGAATCTACACGCCACAGCCACGTGGCACATGCTTTAAGCGTGTGAGTGGGGTGGGCTTCAGCCCGCCTTCGGAAGGCGACCTTCGGTCGCCTGGCAGGCGAAACCGCCTGCTCCACTCACCAGAATCAAGCTCTGGACAGCTTGTTGCCACACTCAGAAGTTCAGCCGAAGTGACAACTGGATCTGACGATTGGCCCCCAGTCCGACGGTCCTCTCAACAGTGGAGTTGATCACGCCGAAGCCCCCACCGGAGCTCGATAGGCTGTAAGGTTGACCAGGCTGCAACTGGCTTGTGCTGGCGCCCAACGCATTCGCCAGCCGTACCGGTGGATTCGCGAAGTTCGCGTGATTCAGGATGTTGTATGCCTCGGCCCGGAACTCAAGGTTGGCGCGCTCCGTCATCCCGAACATCTTGTGCAGCGTGAGATCGAGCTGGCTCAATCCCGGCCCGTGCAAGGCGCCGCGCCCCAGATTCCCGAAAGTGCCAGGAGCCGGTATCGCAAAAGCGGCCGGGTTCAGATCGTACAGACTGTTGCCGGTGTGAAGGAACGGATCGACCCCAGCCACCACGTCGGGCCGGCGCACATCTCTGGAATTGCCGCCGCCGGGAGTGTTGATGATGGCTACCGTGACCGGCTGCCCATTCACCAGGACCGGGTTCGCCACAATAGCGCCGTTGCGAGTGTCACGATAAACCACGTCCGGGCGAGTGATGCGGATGTCCAACGGCAAACCGGTGCGGGCGTTGAACACGCCGCCCACTTCCCAACCGCCCAGGAACCGGTTCTTCTGCAGGAACGGCAGTTCATACAGCGCGTTCACGTTTACGCTATGCCGCACGTCGAAGGCGTTATTACCGCGATCCAGGCCGAAGTTGTAAGGGCTCGCCGCCGTGAGTGCTTCATTCGATCCACCGGTATCTCCGATGCTGTGTCCCCAGGTCCATTGGCCGCCTACTGTGAAGCCATGACTGAAACGCCGGTTGATCTGGGTCTGCATAGAATCGTAGTGATCGGTGCCTCCGCTGGTTTTGTAATCGATCTCCGCAAAGCGGTTGCCGAATTGCCGGTTGAGGATAGCCGCTCCCGTCGTGGGGTTTGTATCGACGCTCGCGATCAGATTTGAGATGCTGCGCAAGAACAGATTCCGGCCCTGGCTTCCGACATAAGCGACCGTCAGCACCGCCCGGCCTGGCAGCTCCTGCTGGATCGAAGCGGTGTACGACAGCACCTTTTCGGGAATGGTATAGCCGGGCGCGTAGGCTCGCACGGAAACGCGTGCGTTCGGATCGTTGACGTTGAAATTGCGAATCACCTGCAGGGGGTTCACCGGATAGAGAGTCCCAGCGGGAAGCGTAGTCGAAACGCGATCGCTTTCGATCGGCTGAATCTCATCCTCCAATTGACCAGGCCCAAAATAGTAGCCGGCCCCGACGCGAAACACCGTCTTGCTGTTAAACTTTTCCGGAGACCAGCTCAAGGCTAGCCGCGGTCCAAAATTCCTAGGTGAGCTGTTAAAAAAGTCGCGGCTGCCGGGCGGATCCAGCGTGCCAGTAACCGTATTGAACAGAACCACGCGGTTCTTGTCTTCTCGCAGCGGCGTGTAATATTCGTAGCGCAGGCCATAGCTCAGCACCAGGTTGGGGCGCATCTTCCACTCATCTTGCGCATAGCCTATGTACCACTCGGCCTTCGCGAAACGATTGCCCGTGACACCGCCGTTGAACGGGCTCGGCGCGCTGACATCGCCTAGCACGGCTACCTGTGAAGTACGGTTTGCCAGAAAGTCGCTCATGTTGGAGAAGCTGTAGGTAGTGCCCCCCAGCCGGTCCGTATACAACCGCACCATCCGGGCTTCAAACCCGAATTTGGCGTTGTGGTTCCCCTTCACCCAGTTCAGGTTGTCGATGTAGGATAACGAGTAGTTGGTGTAAGGCTGTCCGCGGCCATTGGTCGAGCTGTTGGCTCGAACCAGGCCGCTCGGAATCGCGATACCAGTGCTAGAGCCTTGGCCGCCGATACCGACCAACACGTTCGAGCCTCCAATAATCACCGTGGTGGCCGAGAGGTCCAGGCCCGGAACCACCGGCGCTACCCCATTGGTTCGCGTCTTGGGGCCGTTGTAGCCGAATTTCGTTTCGTTGATCAGATTCGGCCTCAGCAACTGCTGCAGGTTCAATACGCCATTCTGCGCGACGGCGGTCACCGCGAACGCGCTGCCAGTCACGTCGTAAGGAGCGAATGAGTCTCCCTGATCGCGGAAATAGCGCGCGTACAGCGAGTATTTATCGCTGAATCGATGGTCGATGCGGATGCCGCCTGAATCCTCGTTGAGGGCGTTGCTGCCCACCAGTTGGGCCACATCAAAATCCGGACTCGCGGTTGCTATCGTGCCCTTGGGATAGGCGGCGAGCAAGGGTTGGATGGCAGGCACCGCCCGGGCTCGCGCCGAAGCGCTCGGCACCTGGCCAAACAGGTTGAACCCGGCGCGCTGCCGCAGGCCTTCGTAGCTAAGGAAAAAGAATGTCTTGTCCTTCGCGATCGGCCCTCCGAACGAGCCGCCGTACTGGTTGAGACGAAGCGGGCTTTTCTGGGCGCTATCGAAAAAGTTGCGCGCGTCCAGAGCGTCATTGCGGAGATACTCGAAAACACTCCCATGAAACGCGTCGCCGCCGGACTTGGTGATGATGCTGATTTGGCCGCCCGTGCCAGTGCCGAACTCCGCCGGGAAGTTGCTGGAATCCACCCGGAACTCCTGCACATTTTCCAAGCTGGATTGCAGGCGGAACCCGGACGAAATCTCGCCATTCAGGTTTCCGGGTGACGCGTCGATGATCGAGGTGCCTTCGACGCCATCAAAGCGGACCATGTTCTCCTGATTGGCGCGTCCGCTGAACCGGATGTTGTCGTAGCTGCCACTGCCCGCGCTCACCGCTCCGGGAGCCATCAGGTACAACTGCGATAGGTTGCGGCCATT
This sequence comes from Bryobacteraceae bacterium, assembly GCA_051000095.1. Classification (GTDB taxonomy): domain Bacteria; phylum Acidobacteriota; class Terriglobia; order Bryobacterales; family Bryobacteraceae; genus JBBSHP01. The sequence continues at coordinate 24,450 of JBPCOQ010000221.1, forward strand.
CAACGGAATCTGCGCAACTTCGCGGCTGCTCACGTTCACGCCGATACTCGCGGAGCTAACGTCCACAGTCGCCAATTCTCCGCCAGACACCGTCACCTCCGTCGTTACCGAGGCGGGCTGCAGAACGATGTTCAGCGACCGCTGTTGGCCCACTTGGAGGTTGAGTGATTTATATTCGGCGGGGCCGAGTCCACTGGCTTTCGCAATGATCGTATAGCTGGACGGAGCTAACTGCGGGGCGACGAAATTGCCTTGGTCGTTGGAAGTAATCCTTCGCTCTTCGCCGGTTTTTTCATTGCGAATGGTGAGCTCGGCTCCAGGCACGACCGCGCCGGAGGAATCGGCTACAGTACCGGCAATGCGCGCCGTATCGGTCTGAGCAAATGCAGCCCATAAACACAAGCACAAGAGGGTCAAATGTTTCATCAGCTCCAAGCTAGAGGATTGCGGTTACAGTCCGATGACAGTTTGATGTAAGAGTCGTTTGGTGGACACTAATTGCGTTAATCTCTCAGCAGGACTACTGTTTTGACCAAGCGCATCCTCGCTAAACTCGTTTTGGCCATCGTCAGCGTACTGGTTGTTGCACTGATCTCCATGGATTTCCTGACGTCCCGGATGGCGGAGAGCAACTACGTTCGAACCCTGAATCGCGAGCTGGACGAAAAGTGCCGGATGCTCAGTCTGCTGCCTCCGGAGCAGCTCACCGGTGAGGTTCACCAGCTCTCGCGCGCGGCTGGCGGCCGCATTACAATCATCGATCGCGAAGGCCGAGTGCTCGCCGACTCCGAAGCACCCTCCGAGAAGATGGAGAACCATAAGTACCGCCCCGAATTTCTCTCGGCGCTGAACGGCGCGCGCGGCTCCAATGCCCGAAAGAGCGCCACGCTTGGCATCCGGTTTTTGTACGTCGCCATTCCCTATAAGAACGGGGGCTTGCGATTGGCCGTGCCGATGCACGAAATACAGGCCCAGGTGTCCGGTATCCGCAAACAGATCCTGCTCTCCGCTCTAATCGCTTTCTTCCCGGCCGTGCTCATCGCCGTCTTCATCTCGCGCTATTATTCGCGCCGCCTGGGAGTGGTGATCGACTTCGCCGGCGGGCTGGCGCGCGGCGATTTCCGTGCCCGGCTCCCGGAAACCTCCCGCGATGAAATAGGAATCCTAAGCGCGAAGCTGAATGAAACCGGCGAGAAACTGCAGGGTATGTTTGCGGAGCTGCAGCGCGAGCAAGTGGAATTAAAGAAACTTGAACAGGTCCGGAAAGATTTCGTGATCAACGTTTCGCATGAGTTGCGAACGCCCCTCGCTTCCATCCAGGGGTACACCGAAACGCTTCTCGACGGGGCGCTCGAGGATCCCAACTGCAACGTGAAATTCCTCGGCATTATCAGGCAGAATGCGGAACGCCTGGGGCGCCTGATCGCGGATATTCTAACCCTTTCGCGAATTGAGCTGCGAACACAAAAATTCCAGTTCGGGGCCTCCTCAGTGGAGGCGCTGCTCCGCGACAACTTCGATTCCATGCGTCCCATGCTCGAGAAGAAGGCGATTCGGGTCCATATCGAAGCGCCTCCCCCGGATACGCATGTATACTGCGACCCCGAAGCGGTCCACCATATTCTGAGCAACCTGATGGACAACGCCATCAAGTACACTCCGGAGGGAGGCACGATCTGGCTCGGAGCGCATGCCTCATTCTTAACAACCTCCAGCTTCACCCCGGACGCGATTACCTTCAACGTGCGCGATACGGGCGCAGGTATCCCGCAGGACGACCTCCCTCGCCTGTTCGAGCGTTTCTACCGGGTGGATAAGGCGCGTTCCCGGGAATTAGGCGGCACAGGCTTGGGTCTGGCTATCGTAAAACACCTGGTGAAGGCGCAAGGAGGCGATGTGACTGTGGAGAGCCAGTTGAATGCCGGCTCAACTTTCTCCTTCACGCTGCCGATGGCGCAGACAAAGACCAGCCCAAACATGGCAGCCGGCGTTTCTGTAATCGAGATGTAACACTGACGGATTATTCTGAAGCCAGAGGCTCTTGTATGCAAAAAAAGATTGTCCTCATCGAAGACGATGCCGATCTCTTCAACCTTCTCAAGTACAACCTGGAGAAAGAAGGATTCGTATTCGCGGGAACGCAGACGGGCAAAGGAGCGATTGATTTGTTCCGGCGCGAACGGCCGGATCTGATCCTGCTCGATATCATGCTGCCCGATTCCGATGGCTTGGACATTTGCCGCGCCATTCGCGCTCATTCTGAATTGGCGAATGTGCCCGTCATCTTCCTGACCGCCTGCGCCTCGGAGACGGACCGCATCGTTGGGCTGGAGCTAGGGGCGAACGACTATATCGTGAAGCCTTTCTTTGTGCGGGAGCTGATTGCCCGCGTGAAGAATCAGCTTCGGACACTCGGTGCCGTCCCGAAGGTCATGCGTTCTGGAAATCTCGAATTGGATTGCGATGCGTGCCAGGTCCGCTTGGATGGGACCGAAGTTTCACTGACAGCCACGGAATTTCGAATGCTGCAGTTCCTGATGACCCGCCCCAGAATTGTGTTCAGCCGCGAGCAGTTGCTCAATGCCGTGTGGGGCTACAACCGCGCCGTGACGGATCGCACGGTGGACGTCTACATTCTAAGGCTTCGGCAAAAGCTCGAATCAAAGCCCGGCAGCGCTTCGTGGATCCGGTCGGTTCGGGGCTTCGGGTACGCCTTTGAGGAGCCGGAAAATGTGGCACAGACGTTCCAGCCTGCCTGCCCGCAAGCGGGTGTTGATTCCATTTGAAGATCAACCCCCGATCAGATGTACTGACCCAATGCCTCCGTGTATGTCTAATCTCACGGTGACCTTGGCGTGGTTCTCGTATGCGTCGTTCACGTAGCGGTCGCCGCGCTTGTGTAGATCGCGCGCATCTACCGATCCGATTCCGCCATGCGCCTCAGCAACAACTCCAATCGCATCCGGCAGGTACACCGTTGCGTTACCAACGCCGCCGTGAATGCCTACCTGGTAATCTTTTTTAGGATTGCCTTTCAGATCGAGCCTGAGATTACCGACTCCCATGTTAATGGCGAGTTGGTCCAAGGTAAGCGATCCAAGGTCCAGCTCCGCGTTGCCCGCGCCGAAATGCACATTCAGGCTTAGTGGTACGTCGTTGTTGAAACGCAGGTCCCACTCATACTTGGTTTTTCCGAAGTTGTTGTGATTGCCGCCGGGCTGCTCAATCGTGAGCCGTCCCCGGAAACCGCTGGAATCGTAGCGAACTTCCGGTTTCCAGGATGGAACATTGTATGTGAAATCCGTATCCACCAGTTGTGAAGAGCCGCCGCGGATCTTCAGGTTGCCGGCTCCGATCTTGATCTCGGCGCGAACCATTTCGGCCTTGTCCAAGGGAATGGACTTGGTCTCGTGCTGGGCGGGTCCGCTGTGGTCCACCAAAACACAGCCCGCCAGAGCCAGTACGAGAATACCGGAGAGGAGATACATAAGAGCAGGATACCGCCGATGCGACAATGAAATGTGGCACAGGCTTCCGGCCTGGGGTTGGATTTACCGCGGCACAGATGATTAACCAACATGGCGCCAACGGGGGCCGTCCCGTAGCATACCTCAATGAGAGTTTCCTGGAAAGTCCGGACGCTCGAGGCCTGCGAATTCTATCCGAGTATCTGGAGCCCCTATCGCATTTCCGCGACGAGAAGATACAGGACACGATCGTATTCTTCGGCTCCGCGCGGGTGCATACCGGCGGATCCATGGCGCACTACTATGAGGATGCGAGTACCTTGGCGCGTCTCATCACGGAGTGGTCCGACAAGATCGAGAATCCCGCCTGCCGTTTTGTGGTCTGCACCGGCGGCGGGCCTGGAATCATGGAAGCGGCCAACCGCGGGGCGAGCGAAGCGGGTGGAAAAACGATTGGGCTGAATATCGGCTTGCCATTCGAGCAGAGGCCCAATCCGTATATCACTCCCGAGCTTTCTTTCGAATTCCATTACTTCTTTATGCGCAAGTTCTGGTTTGCGTATCTGGCCAAGGCCCTGGTGGTTTTTCCAGGTGGATTTGGAACGATGGACGAGCTGTTTGAGATCCTGACCCTCGCCCAGACTCGTAAGCTCGAAAGCAAAATTACGATCGTGCTATATGGCTCGAAGTTCTGGAAACAGATCGTCAACTTCGACGCGCTGGCCGAACATGGAGTCATCAGCCCCGAGGATCTTAACCTGTTCCAGTACGCCGACGATCCGCAAACGGCGCTCAAGATCCTGAAGGACAATCTGAGCCGTTACTATCTCCAACCCGAACCCTCAGCCGAGCCGGCGCCAGAAACGCCGGAAATCGCGAAGTCACGGGTATGAAGCCAAGTGGCACAGGCATTCGTGCCTGTGTGGGCCTTCTTAGGCGCCTGGGCAGAGTCGACAGGACTTTCTGCCTGCTGCTATTGCTCTACCTGCCATTGGCGCTGCTGAAATCTGCCAGCGCTTTTGTTCCCATTTTGCAATTCGCGCTGATCCTTCTGGGCGCCTGGATTTTGCTCCGCATATCGCGCAAGGGCATGCAAAAGGCAATCTGGCGATTGCGGAATCGCCTGCTTGTCACGTATCTCTTCATTGCTGTGGTGCCGGTTCTGCTGATCGCAACACTGGCCGGCCTGGGCGCCTACCTCTTCATCGGCCAACTCGCTGTTCATCTCGTCACTTCCGAGCTCGACAGGCGTGTGACTTCACTGAGGTTCATCGGCGAAACAGTTGCCCGGGCCGGACCCGCGGACCGGTCCGATATGGGGCGGCGCATGGTAGACGTGTACGGCCAGCGTTTTCCGGGTCTCGAAATTACGGTGGAGAAGCCGAATCCCCCGGCACAATGGCGAGAGACCACCGGTGTAGTCCTGCGCGCGGGCTCCTATTATGCCTGGTCGCGAATCATCAAGGGACCGCTGATCACAACCGTCATGGCCCCGCTCACCCGCGCGTACCTGAGCGGCATGGCCTCAAACCTCGGGGATGTTTCTCTTTTGGACATTTCCGAAGAACACACCAACGTCAGCGTGAAGGGTAACGACGGCGAAGTGACATTCCTGAGAATGCCGCACGAAGGACCAGCGAACCCGCTTCCGCCGCCAGTAAACCGGCTGGATGTTCCGCTGACGTGGTGGTCGATCATACCCATCGCGCGATGGGAGAAACCGGGGAAAACAGACACGGTTTTTCTGCGGGTGTACACCCGTCCATCCGCGGTCTTCGGCACTCTGTTCAACACCGGTGAAAAAAAGCTGGATCAGGTCATCCCGTTGCTGCTGCTCGCTGTGGCCATTTTGTTCTTCATCGTTGAAGTTGTGTCTTTGGTCATCGGGGTCAGACTCACGCGGACAATTACACGGGCCGTTCATAACCTCTATCGGGGCACGCAGCGAGTGATTGAGGGCGACTTCTCTCACCGAATCACCGTGCATGGGAAGGATCAGCTTGGCGAGCTGAGCAACTCGTTCAATAACATGACCGAGAATCTCGAGAAGCTTCTGGTAATCGCGAAAGAAAAGGAGCGGCTGCAGGCCGAGGTCGAGATCGCGCGCGAGGTGCAGGAGCAGCTCTATCCGAAGGCGCTGCCTCCACTCCGGACAGTGAGGTTAATGGCGACCTGCAAGCCCGCCCGCATGGTGTCCGGCGACTATTACGATTACCTCTGCCTACCCGACAGCCGGCTGGCGCTTGCGATTGGCGACGTGGCGGGAAAGGGCATTTCGGCCGCCCTTTTGATGGCCACCATTCAGGCGGCGATGCGCATGGAGTTGCGCAGTCCGCTGGTGGCCGCGGCGCCCGCAGGGCTGGCACTAGCGCAGGTGCGGTTACCTCCGGCGCGACTGGTCTCGGATTTGAACCAGCAACTGTATGCGACTACCGCGCCCGAGAAGTACGCCACCTTCTTCTTCGCCTTCTATGATGAGCTGACCAGCCAGTTGAGCTATACCAACGCCGGACATCTGCCGCCTTTCGTGGTTAGAAATGGGTCTGCCGCAAAACTCGACGTGAACGGCACCGTGGTGGGTGCGTTTCCGTTTTCTCAGTACGAAGAAAGCAGCGTTCAGATGGAGAGCGGCGATCTCCTGGTGTGTTACACGGACGGAATTACGGAGCCTGAGAACGAGTACGGTGAGATGTTCGGCGAGGAACGTCTGATCGAGCTGGTTACGAAAAATGCCGAGCGGGATGAGAACGCAATCGCGTCCCTGATCATGGATGCGGTGGCGCACTGGGCCACCGCGGAGGAGCAGCCAGACGACATGACCTTGCTGCTGGCACGGAAAACATGAAGGAGCGGCAAATAAGGATCACCCGTACTTCCGTGAAATCCCATCGCCGGCACTCACCTCACTGGTGGGCTTGCTGCGCCGCTCTGCTGTGCAGTTATGCCTGCCGCTCCCAACCGCCGGATACTGACAGGATCGTCAGCCAGATAAATAAGCAGGGATGTGCCACAATCGCGTCCTCCGAAGTGCGGATCTGCCGGTACGATTACGAGGTGGACGATCGCAAGGTAGAGTCCCTCTCCTTTCATCCTCGGGGCGACGGACCATTCCCGGGCGTCCTGCTGATTCCTGGTTATGGGCGAACTGCCTTCGACCTGATCGGTTTGGGCGCCCGGCTCGCCGCCGGAGGATTCGCTGGTATTGCCGTGACGCAGCCCGGCTTTGGACAATCGCAAGGGCCGCCCGACTTCGTCGGCCCGAAAACCCTTCGAGTTTTGACAACCGGTTATCGAAAGTTTGAAAGAGAAGCATTCGTAGACCCGAAGCGTATGGGTATTTATGGCTACTCACGCGGAGCCATGGCCGCATCTCTGCTCGTACTGGAGTTGAACGATGTAAAGGCCGCTGTCTTTGGCGCTGGAGTGTACGATTTCAAGAGAGCGTATGACGAAACCCCATTGCAGGGAGTGCGAGCAAACATGCTGGCCGAAACGGGCATGACAGACGAAGCCATCCGGCAACGTTCGTCCATCGTGAGGATGGAGCGGCTGAAATGTCCGGTCCTGATCCTGCACGGCGAAAGGGACAGGAACGTTCCGGTTGGTCAGGCGTTACTATTGCGAGACCGTCTCACCAGCCTTCATAAGGAATTCGAAATCAAACTCTTCCCCGACAAGGAACATTCAATCGGCCCGGAGGTGGGGACATTGACTGTCGATTTCTTCCGGCGCAAGCTCAAATAATGGAACTCAACCACAAAATAGCGATTGTCACGGGCGCTGGCGGGAACGGATCGGGACGGGCGATTGCTTGCCGGTTCGCGCGTGAAGGCGCTGCCGTCGTAGTATCGGATATCGATCAAGCTGGCGCGCGCGAAACAGTACGGCAAATCGAAATGGCTGGAGGTAGGGCCGCGTTCTATCGAGCGGATGTCCGGGCCGAAGAACAGGTGCGCAGCCTGATCGAATTCGCCGAATCCACTTTCGGCGGATTGGGCGTGATGGTGAATAATGCGTCCGCGCCACTCCATTTCGATGAACCGCTCGAACATTGGGCCGGCACAGTGCAAACTGACTTCTTCGGGGCAATCTACGGAACACGGCTGGCGATCGATGCGCTGCGTCGCAGCGGAGGCGGCGCGATCGTCAACATCAGCTCCATATCGGCGCTGTGCCACGGACGCAAGTTACGGGCTCCGGCCTATGACGCTGCCAAAGCCGGCGTGATCCGGCTGACGACCATGCTGGGTGGGTTGGGCGAGAAGGAAAACATTCGAGTCAACTGCCTTGCTCCCGGATGGATTGCGTCGGAACAGGTTCGCGCTTATTGGGAGCCGTTGACTCCTGAACAGCGCAAAGAGCACGGGGCGCCTACTCGGCTTTTGGAGCTTGAGCAGGTTGCGGACGCTACGCTGCGGCTTGCGACCGATGAGTCGCTGTGTGGGCGAGTTCTGGTTTGGTGGTCGGAGGACGAGCCGCGGTTGATTCCTTGGGGAGATCGTGGATTTGAGTCGCTGGTTGCATTGCCGGAGTATTGATGATTCGAGCTTTTGTTTTTCTTCTCTCAATTGCTGCCGCTGTCCGGGCGCAGACTTCGGCACTGCATTGCAGCAGGCTGCTGGATGTCCGGAGCGGGTCTTATATCAACGATGCGGTTGTGCTGGTCGAGGGGGACAAGGTGGCGGACGTGGGCCCTGCCGGGCGAGTGAGCATTCCGGCTGGCGCGGCCCGGATTGATATTGCGGGTACCTGCTTGCCCGGCCTGATCGACGTGCACGATCATCTTACGTCCGATCCGGCTCTCCAGGGTTATCGATCGCTGGGTGTTTCCGTGCCCAGGTCCGCAATCACAGGCGCGAAGAATGCGTCACGAACGTTACGCGCCGGCTTTACGACAATCCGGAATGTGGGAGCGGGCGGATATGCTGACGTGGCGTTGCGGGATGGCATTGAAGCTGGCGATATTGAAGGGCCTCGGATGCTCGTCTCAGGCCCGGCGCTCGGAATTACAGGCGGGCATTGCGATGACGACCTGCTCGCTCCCGAGTTTCATCACAAGGAGGAAGGCGTCGCCGATGGCCCCTGGGCGGCCCGCGCCAAAGTGCGTGAAGTGGTGAAGTATGGGGCAGACCTGATCAAGATCTGCGCATCGGGCGGCGTGCTATCGAAAGGAGACCAGCCGGGAACTCCGCAATACTCGTTCGAAGAGATGAAGGCCATTGCCGAAGAGGCGCACAAGCTAGGGCGCAAAGTAGCGGCGCATGCGCACGGGACCCAGTCCATTAAAGATGCCATACGCGCCGGAATCGATTCGATTGAACACTCGAGCTTGATCGACGACGAGGGCCTCGCGCTCGCGAAACAACACGGCACGTTCCTGGTGTTCGATATTTACAACGACGATTTTATTCTCACGGAGGGCCTGAAAGCTGGCATGCTGCCGGAGTCGATCGAAAAAGAGAAGCAAATCGGCAAGTTGCAACGCCAGAACTTCCGGCACGCTTACGTGAGCGGCGCTCGCATGGCATTCGGCACCGACGGCGGCGTATACCCGCACGGCGATAACTGGAAGCAGTTCGCCGTAATGGTGGAGTACGGGATGAAGCCGATCGAGGCGATTCGAAGCGCGACGGTCGATGCATCTGAACTGCTGGGATGGAGCGGCAAAGTGGGTGTGATCGCCAAAGGCTATTTCGCGGACCTGATCGCTGTGGACGGAGATCCGCTCCGCGACGTTGGAGCGCTGGGAAAGGTGCGGTTTGTGATGAAAGGCGGGAAGGTAATCAAGAAGGAGGAACCAGTGAAGTGATCCGCGGTATGAGTGCAATGCGAGCTGCGGCCAGAGCATGCCTATTGGTCTGGTTCAGTATTCTGGCGAATGCAGCGGACCAACAGGAAAAATTCTATGCGCCAACTTTGAGCTGTTGGGTACCTGATAAGCAGCCCCCTCCGAAAGACGTTCAGCGCACGCCGATCCTGGTCTCCCCCAATGAGCGTTATCGCGCCTACACGCAGATCGATTCGCATTTCGATCCGGCTCTACCGCAACCATGCCGAACGAAAGCTCAGTTGTTCATCTCTTCAAGGGAATCGTCCTTCAAACTCGCTTTTGTGGAAGAGACATCGGAGAAATACGCTCCCGCTGTTTCGCTGGGGCCTGTGGCCTGGTCACCGAATTCCCGCTGGTTGGCTTTGGAACGCGCATCGGGTTATTACGCGTCAGATGCTGGTGGATTGGATTTCGTTCTGTACGATTCGACTACGCGAAAGGTAAGCACACCGAATGTGCTCGGCACGATCGAGAAAAGTATTCGGAAGCACTGCAACCTCGGCTATCGATCGTTTAAGGGCTTTGATGCACGCAACCGATTGGTTTTGCGAGTTGCAGATTGGCAGGATGATAACGGGCGAGAGACGTATTGCGTCGCGGGAACGGCGGAGTGGCTCTTCGATCCTGTTACGGGGAAAGTCCAACCCTCCGCGCGGAGCAATCCTGAGTGAACAACTAACACAGACTGGAAAGTCTGTGTCACGGCCGCGACCCGGTAGCAGCGTGGGGCAGGAGCGTGAGCCGCTCTTCGGTTGCCAGCTCGACTGTCTTTCTGGTAAACGGCATCGGATGATATTGTCCCGAGGCCCAGTCTTCGATCAGGTCGTCATAATGCTTGCTGGTGGGGTCGCCCGACTCGCCGGGGACGTTGGTCATTACGGAGCGGTCCCAATTGCTCACGTCGATGATCTCCCGGTAAGAAGCGCCGCTCGTCTGGTAAAACCGCGGGCCGCTGGTGGCGTTCACCGTGGTTGAGTCGCCTGGGCGAGAGACCGGTCCTCGATTCCACTTGGCGGTCTTGAGCGGGTGGCGAAAAAAGATCTTGTGAAGATCGCCCCAGGTTTGCATTCCGGTCATCAGGGGCTGTGCCGCCTGGTAAGCCCGCTCGATGGCCTGGGGATTCGGATGCGCTTCCAATTCTTCCAGAGTGCGCTGCAGAGTTACTCTCGATCCCAATTCCGGGCCGAACACCGCCGCAGGCAGAGTTGAGGCCCAAACCTCATAGAGCAGGGCCTTCGGAGAGTCGACGCGGAGTTGGGCGTCCCACCCCGCCAGCGGCGAACCGGCCGGAAGCAGGCGCACAAATCGAGCGGCGGTCAAGGAGGTCACATCCTGCTGCATCTGCTCGAAATCGCGGATAGCGAACTTCTTGTGAGCCGAAAGCATTTCCACGATACGGTTGTGCCGTGCGGGCGCAGCCCATTCATACGAGAGTTGTTTGGTGTATCCCTCGGGCAAAATATTGTGATTCGCGGTCGCGATAAAATGGCGCGGCGGATTGAAAGCCTGCGGTAAATCATCGATGCCGAGATAGCCGCTCCACTCGTAGTCGCCGCTGTCGCCCGGAACCGGGAACAGGCCAGACCAGTTCTTACGGATAGGCGCGAGCCCTGCCGCGATCCAGCCGATGTTGCCCGCTCGATCCGCATACACCATGTTTTCGGACGGAATTTTGTAGCGGGCGACGCCAGAGCGGAATTCACTCCAGTTGGCCGCGCGGGCCACGGATAAAGCGGCCAGATATCCAGCGCCGCCCGGCTCGCTGCCGGTCCACCGCAAGGCGTACGCGCAATTTTTTGCCCGATCCTCATAGATCACCGGACCATGAATCGTGTAGCGCAACTCGATCTGCTCCAGATCGGCCCGGCCCTTCACGGAGACCGGCTGGCGCTCGATGTCCAGCTTCTTCCACTCCCCGCGATACAGATACTCGCCGGGATTTTGTGGATTTAGCTTCTCGACGTAAAGATCCTGCTGATCGATTCCGACGATAGTGAATCCGAATGCGATGCTTTGGTTGTGGCCGAGCGCGATACCAGGTAAGGCCGGCTCGCCGGCGCCGATCACGTTCCAACCGGGCGCGATCAGGTGAACTGTCTTGCGAAGGGATGGGATCTGGACTGGACGATGCGGATCATTGGCGAGCAGTGGCCTCCCCGTAACGGACATCGTGCCATCCACCACCCAGTTGTTGCTGCCTTGCTCGCCGGGAAAGGTCACCGGGCCCGTCGCGCCCACATAATCGTGGACGATCGCTCTGGTGATGGTGGACAGGTTGATCCCGGGCGGCGGGTCCAACGCGCGGAATGGATCCGGTGGCATCAGCTTCTGGACGGTGTCCAGGCCGAAGCGCGTGACATCGATGGCGCGTTGCACTTCACGAGTCATGTTGCCAGTCATAAGCAGGCCGGCCACCCGGGCCGTCACGTCCTCGGGAGCCCATAGACCGGGATCATAACCGGCGAGCTCGAACTCGAGAGGTTTCTTGCCGTTCAGCGAGTGGATGTATGCGTTGATGCCATCGGTAAAGGCCGTGGCAATCTCCCTGGCATCCGGGGCATAGCTGCGCCATTCTTCATCCCAGTTGCCTCGAAATCGAACCAGGCGGGCGATGCGGTCACGCGGGAGGGCGGTGGGTCCGAGCACTTCGGCAAGCTTGCCAGTCCCGATCCGGCGCCACAGGTCTATCTGGAACAGGCGGTCCTTGGCTGTGATAAAACCTTGCGCGAAGAAGAGATCGCCGGTGTTCTTGGCGTAGATGTGCGGCACTCCCCAGCGGTCCCGCAGGATCTCGACGGGTTGCCGGACGGCGGTCATGTGATCCGCCGCGAGAGGTAGGCAGATCAGGAAGACGGCAGCCGAGCGGACCAAGCGAATCATCGTCCCAGGATACGCCGAAGCGCCGCTCTGACGCTCTCTGTGCCTTCGATGGTAAAGCACTGGCCAGAATATCGGGATCAGTTGTTGAACGAGCGCAGCTACGGATTCCGTCCCAAGCGATCAGCCCATCAGGCAGTGGCTCAGGCGCAGCAGTACATCGCCGAAGGCTACCGCATCGTGGTGGATTTGGATCTCGAGAAATTTTTCGACCGGGTCAATCACGACAAACTGATGGGACAGGTGGCAAAGCGGATTTCCGACAAGCGAGTGCTAAAACTCATTCGGGCATTCTTGAATGCCGGAGTGATGCGTTTACGCACGCAAGCGTGGAGAACGGACTGGTCAGTCCAAGTGTGGAGGGAACGCCGCAAGGCGGTCCTCTGACTCCCGTACGCAAAGATAACCTTGCCTTCGAGCGGACGCTGAGGCCGCGCGAGCGATACCCAAAAGACCGAGCGTCTCAATCGCGCTCGCACTCTGCTGCGCGAGTTCGATCAACTGCCCGATGCCGTGGAGCGGCTAGCGCAAGACTGTTCCATCTCTCGCAGGCAGGCGTATCGTTATCTGCAAGAAGCGCATCGATTGAAGGAACCGCTGGCAGTCACCGAACCCAAGCTGGCGTTTACGGTGAAACTGCCGCCCAGTTTGATTCAGCGGGTGCGGTTGTACGCATTTGTCAAGAATCTGTCCATCAGCGAAGTGGTCGGCCGTGCCTTGCTGGCAATGCTTCCACCAGGGCGAGGGCGTGGCTGAGAGCGGCTCCGCTCGAGCCTTCGCTTGGAATATCGGTTTGATCGTTTGTTGGAAGAGAAGCTGGCACAAGTCTTTCAAGTCTTGGCGCCGGAAAAGTTCGGCAGCATTGGCGCAGTCGCCGAACCCAAGGAGGCCATGAATGAACAAACCGGCAGCTATCTACGCGCGGGTGTCATCGTCTCGGCGGGAAAGAGGGTCCCGATGGTCCGGGCTTGCGGTCGAAGCGCCCACGACACGATCACGAGACCAGCAAAGACGAGGTTGACGGCGATATGGAACGCATAGGCTCCGTAGTCACCGACCGCCCAGTGTGACGCGGCGGCCCCCGTCACATCGAAGAAGATGCCGGCCTAGGCCCACTCCTTGAGCCGCGCGAAACCCGGCACAAGTATGGCTATCTCTCCGAGCACCTTCCAAACCCCGATGATCGTCAGGAAATACAGGGTATCCGAAAACATGCACGATGCCCGGGTAGGATGACGCTCGTGGGAGGGATCCGCCAGCTCCGGCCTACGTCCCATAACGTCTAGGATTCTATCCGCAGTGCTCCGGCGTTGGAAACCTCAAGGCACGCCGCGAAACGCGTGCCGGAGCATTGCGGATAGAATGCGTTGAACTGAGCCGGACCGTACTCTATGGGGATT
>JBPCOQ010000222.1:0-8075 GCA_051000095.1 Bryobacteraceae bacterium
GAAAGACAACAAGCCGTACGACGAAAAGACCTACCTTGCAGCTTTGCGCAGGCACGGTTCCCCGTTAGCGGTAAGCCTGGCGAAGTCATGAACCGGAAGGAGTCCGTTGTCTATGAAAAAAAGTAAGTTCCATACACTTTTCACTTGACGGAATTAACTCAGAGGACTTGCGTGTTCCCCTGCCCGGAGGCCGCCTTTCAGCGTCTTGGTACTCGCGCCGTTGCGAGAGTTGCCGCTATTGTGGCCGGCTCGGTCGTGCTTCTCATAGCCGAGATGCTCGGTCAGCTCGGCCTGCATGGCCCGTCGAGCAGAGCTTTGGTCAGCTGCTTCAGCAGACCGTTCTCGCCTATGATGTCTTCCGGATTCTTGTAGTCCGCAAGCATTTGTCGATAAGTTTAGGGTCTATAGCCATCGGGTCTTCCTAGTGTGATCCTTTCGATACTCATTTACGCAATTCACTTTATACCCTCAGCCAGCGTGGCGCACGCACTCCTGCGTGCCGCGTCGAGACTCATCTCGACCCCTTGGTTGGTGACAAATGCGCGTTAGGCCACAGCATGCGAGACTGAAAAGTATCCGCCCTTCATGAAGACCTCTCTCGACAAGAGCAAGATCAAAATCCTGCTCCTCGAAGGCATCCACCCCACAGCGGTCGAAGCCTTCCGGGCCGACGGCTACACCGATATCGAATTTCACCCCAAATCCCTCCCGGAACCGCAGCTTGTCGAGTCCATTCGCGATGCCTACTTCGTGGGCATACGCTCCGCCACGGAGCTGACCGGGGCGATTATCGATCAGGCCCCCCGCTTGACCGTGGTCGGCTGCTTCTGCATCGGCACCAATCAGGTAAATCTCGACACCGCCCAACAGCGCGGCATCCCCGTCTTCAACGCCCCGTTCTCGAACACCCGCAGCGTTGCCGAACTGGTGCTCGCGGAGATCATCCTGTTGATGCGCGGAATCCCGGAGCGCAACGCGAGCGCGCACCGGGGAGGTTGGGTCAAGACCGCCACTGGATCTCACGAAGCACGCGGCAAAGTTCTCGGGATCGTAGGGTACGGCCACATCGGCACCCAGATTGGGCTGCTTGCCGAGTCGCTGGGCATGCAAGTGGTTTTTTACGACATCGAGACCAAGCTGGCGATGGGCAATGCGAAGCCGCTGCCATCACTGGATGCCCTGCTCGAAGCCGCGGACGTGGTCACGCTGCACGTGCCCGAGACTCCCCAGACGGCTGGAATCATCACCGCGGAACGCCTGGCGCGGATGAAAGCTGGCGCTCGCCTGATCAATGCCTCGCGCGGGACGGTGGTGAACATCGATGCGCTGGTCGATGCGCTGAAGTCCAAGCATCTCTCGGGAGCCGCGGTTGACGTGTTCCCCTCCGAGCCGAAGACCGCGGGTGACGAGTTCCTTTCGCCTCTGCGCGGCCTCGACAATGTGTTGTTGACGCCCCACGTCGGCGGCAGCACCGAGGAGGCGCAGCAGAACATCGGCCTTGAAGTAGCCGGAAAACTGATCAGGTACAGCAATAACGGCTCGACGCTGTCGGCGGTCAACTTCCCGGAAGTATCGCTGCCCGAGCATCCCGGGAAGCACCGCCTGCTGCACATTCATCGGAACCAGCCGGGCGTGCTGTCCGCCATCAATGCGATCTTCTCCGAGCAGCGGATTAACATCACCGGCGAGTATTTGCAAACCAATGCGAAAATCGGCTACGTCGTGATCGACGTGGAAACGGACGAGCGGGCGGAGGCTCTGCAGCTCAAGCGGCGAATGGACGAATTGGACGGTACTCTGCGTACGCGGATCCTGTATTGAGGAGTTCAGACCGCAACAGGCGGCTCGTCAACCCACTACGCGTAGACCCAGGTGCTTGGCGAACGGATCAAAATCGCGGTCGTTTGACTTCCTGTAGCGTCTCCGGCGAAAAGATCCCAGGCGGCCCGCGCCGCCCCGCTGCGTATTGTCGATGCCATCGATCAAGAATGCCCGGCGCTGCACTCCACCAAAAGCGAATGTCGGATTTCCGAATTCGTTGTCGCGCGTGCCGTTGATACCGGGAGCAAACAGAGCCAGATTAAAAGTGTTGCGCGAGGTGATGGGCATGTTTTCCAGCGATCTCTGATTCAGGCCGCCACCGACCTCCGAACTGCTGGTAGTCAGAATGGATGCATGCGCCCGCACGGTGACGGACTGTTGACCGCTCCCACGGCTAGACGCACATCAAGATCGCTCGAGCGCGCAAGTTGCACTTGAACGCCGCTCTGCTCGTATGGAGCAAAGCCCGGCGCGGTACTTGCACTTCATTTCATAGCGTCCTAGCGGTAGGAGGGGGAGTTCGAATCCCCGTGCTGATCCGTCGTGGCGGTGCGCTCATATCCGGTTTCGAGGTTCTTAGCGTGCGCTTTCGCATCCGCTACAGCGGCCCCGAATGCTGCCGTTCGCCACTCCCGGCTGCGCTAGACGACTGCCGGAATCGGCGAAGAATACGAGGTACCCGAGAAGTGTTGAGTGAATAAAGCACAGCTTCATACCGTAAGCGTAGAATTTAGAAAACAGAACTATATTAATGCTGTGTTACGAATGCATTAAAGCGTTTAACCGGTCTGCACAATGCTCACGCGGGATGTCTTCAGAGTGGTGCCGTGAGAGAATCAAACGGAAGCTTATCCTAGACTCTCAGCTCACGACCTCCACCTCCCACAATGACTGCTAGCACAACGTCATCGAATCGGCAGCTTTATCGCGAGACCTTTACGTTTCTGCTGTGAACGGTGCTCTTCAGTAGCGCCCTTTGGACGCTCATTATTCATGCTCACAGCCTGGAAATTGCCCGCGGCCGCGTCGTTCATATGCTGATGTGGTCGCCGGCGCTGGCGGCTTTCTTAACCTGCGCCATCTTTCGCATCGACATCATCACGCTGGGATGGAATTGGCGACCCGCTCGCTACGAGGTCGCAGGGTATTTTCTACCGCTCCTTTATGGGAGCATCGCTTATATTCCGCTCGGGGTAACAGGCTTCGGGAAGCTACGCTTTTCAGAGTTCGTGAATGCAGCGGCCACTTCGCTTCATCTCACCGCTGGGCAGCCGTTTAGCATCTTCGCTTTAGACCTCGCTCTGCTCGGTTCTTTCGGCGTCATCCAAAGTCTGGCATCAGCGCGCTTTTCAGTGATGATTGTGGCAACGGGAACGATGGCAGCATGGCTGCGACTGAGATCGGGCTCGCTATGGCCAGCTGCAATCCTCCATGCAAGCCACAATCTCTTCATACAATCCGTTTTCGATCCACTCACGGTGTCGGCGATCATCTGAAAACGTAGTTTTCTGAACACCGCCGAGGGACAACATCATCCGCGCCGAAAGGCGCAGTCATCTGTCCGGTCATCCAAACGAGCGCTTCAGACGCAGTATCGTGTCCTGAGGCGGAAAAATGAGAAAGACCCCTACCGCGCCAACGTAGAGGTCTTTGAGTTCGGCATCCTTCGAGGAGGAAGGTAAGACCAAACGGAACTGGTTCTAACCTGCCACGAACGGATGCCGTTGTCTAGTCCCGCCTGCGACAACGCATGGCGGCGGTTCACGGCGACGAAGCAGTTCTCCTCCAACGAACGTGCCTGGGGCAAGCCTGCCGCCAGATGTTTTTCATCTGCTTGCACTGCGACCGGGGCCACCAGTATTGCAGTTCCGAATGCAGCCAACAAGCTCGCCGTCAACAGCGGCGGCAGACCAACAAACGGCACCAGCAAAGCCCGGAAGGACGGCTCGATCATCGTGACCGGCAGCGGCAGTACCGGTGCCGGATCGGCGAAACCGGTGCCCGCGTGACGGATCAGGGTTCCGTTTCGATCACTTCCCCGGCATCATTGCCGTGTGGACCAATCGAACTGTTGAAAACTCCGGTGTCGCCACTGTTGCGAACGGCGGCAGGCCTTTTATTCCTGCTCCGCTGCCGTATCTGCGGCCGCTTGGGACGTTTCATCGATCCGTTTCCACGCACTCCACCACGAAGGAACCGTAAATGATCAGCCCGGAAACCCGCGCGCAGATTCGACGCTATTTTTACGCCGAGCATTGGAAGATCGGCACCATTGCTAGTGAACTAAAGGTCCATCCCGATGCCGTGCGCAACGCCATCGAGAGTGAACGATTCCAAGGTGCGCAACCGCTGCGCGGTTCCCTCCTCGATCCCTATCTGGGGTTCGTTCGACAAACCCTCGAACAACATCCACGGCTGCTGGCCACGCGCATCTACGCTATGATTCGCGACCGTGGCTACTCCGGAAGCATCGTGCAACTGCGCCGCGCCGTGGCACGACTCCGTCCACAGAAACACGAGCCGTTCCTGCAACTGCAAACCTTCCCCGGCGAACAGGGACAAGTCGATTGGGCTCACTTCGGCCATGTGATGGTGGGTCGCGCCAAGCGGGCGTTGTCTTGCTTCGTGATGACGTTGTCGTACCCGCGAGCCCCGTATCTGGAGTTCTTCTTCGATCAAACCAAGGAGAACTTCCTCCGCGGCCATGTTCATGCGTTCGATTCCTGGCAAGGCCAGCCGCGCGTGATCCTGTACGACAACCTCAAAAGCGCGGTGCTCGAACGTCGCGGCAATCAGATTCAGTTTCATCCGCGACTGATCGAGTTGAGCGCGCACTATCACTTCGCTGCGCGCCCTTGCCAGGTGCGGGCTGGCAATCAAAAATGCCGGGTCGAACGGACCATCCGTTATGCGGAACGCACGCAAGCGTGTACGTGATTTGTTCTAGGCGGGCCGCACCTTCACCACGCTGGCGGAATGTAATCGCCAAGCTCTGCTCTGGCGCGATCAGGTTGCCCATCAGCGGCGTTGGCCCGGAGGCGATCATCGCACCGTCGCCGATGTTTTGGCGGAGGAATAGTCGCGCCTGTTGCCTCCCGCTCTGCATCCGTTCCCCACCGATCGAATCGAAGCGTGCATTCGCGCAAGACCATCTATGTTCGTTTCGATCTCAACGATTACTCCATTCCGCCACACGCTGTCGGACCCTGGTGGCCTCCGACAGCAACGTGCGCATTCTCGATGGATCGGCCGAGATCGCCAGCCACCCACGCACTTATGATCGCCACCAACCGGTGCTCGATCCCGCTCATCAAGATGCCGTTCTCAAGACCAAGCGCAAGGCGTACCATTCCAACTCCCGGAGGCCGTCTGGAGCAAGCCGTACCGGAGTCGAAGACGCTTCTTGGTCTAGCCTTCGCGCAAGGCGAATCGGCTGGCAGCCAGACCGCTCAACTGATGAAGTTACTGGAGGAGTACGGCGCTGCCGCTCTGCGCCGCGCCATCGTGGAAGCTCTCGAACGCAACACGCCGCGAGCCTCTTCGGTCGCCTTCCTGCTTCGACGCAAGCCTCGTTCCACGCCGACCGCAATCGATCTCAGCCGTTATCCGCAAGCCCAATCGGTCGATGCGGAACGCACGCAAGCGTGTCCGTCCGCATGATCTGGAGACCTACGATGAACTCACCCGAAGCAAAGACGATGACGAGCAATAGCCTAGCCACTCAACTTGAGCAGAACGGCTTGTGCGCCATTCCCGCACAGTTGGACGACTTCGTGGCGCGTGCCACCAAAGCCCGCTGGTCCCCTCGTCAGATCCTCGAAGAACTCGCCAAAGTGGAAACCGCCGAACGCTCCAGGCGCAGTCTGGAACGCCGTCTGCGCATCAGCGGCATCAAAACATTCAAGCCCATTGTTGATTTTGATTGGAACCTGGCCCACCAAGATCGAACGCGACGTGATCGAGCGCGCGCTGACGCTGGATTTTCTAGCTGAAGCCCGCAACATCGTCCTGGTCGGCCGCAACGGTTTGGGCAAGACGATGATCGCCCAAAATATCTGCCACATCCGCTGTGCTGGCTGGCTACTCGGTGCTGTTCCGCTCCGCCGCCGCGCTGCTCGAAGACCTGCACCGGCAGACGCCCGAGGGCCGCCGCCGCAAGCTCCGCACCTATGCCAACGTGGGACTGCTTTGCATCGACGAAATCGGATACCTATCCGCAGATGACAAGGCCGCGGACCTGCTCTATGAAGTCGTCAACCGCCGTTACGTCGATTATCTGCGCCTCAAGCTCCAGCGCTTGGCTCGGAATCCGGCGTGATGTTCAAAAACTACGTTGCGGTGACGGATTCCGCCGCGCGCCCGGATTCGTCCCGGCATCGGCACTACCGCAGCTCTATGCTTTCCTCGGCTCGATTGCCAAAGGAGAGATGTAAATGGTCCAGACGCTTCTCGGGGTGGTGGACCGGTTCGGTATCGTCAAGTCTGGGCCAGGAGCTCGGCTGCGGCCACTGTTTCAGGCCTCTGAAGACAAAACGCGTTGGGTCACGCTGGAGGAGGAATTCCCCAACTCGGGAGTGGTCAGCTGGTGGCAACCTTCGCCGGAGGCGGAAAGTAACAAGGCGTGGATTTTTCAAATCGAGCCCTCGTGGAGCTACGACGCAGACAACGAGCCCCATGACTACTACGGCGCGAAGGGCTCTCCTTCGCCCGCAGTCGAACTGATAGATCTCTCGATGGCGGCCGACACCGAAGACACAAGGGCGTTCTTGCTCGAGGAGGGCCTGTCCCCCGAGCGCTGCGCGAGCAAACGGCTCGTTTTTCGCGATCGCTCCGGCTCGGTCGTGGGCCCCCTCGAGGTCTGGCCGCGCCGGGGAGGAGAGGTTGATTTTTCACCGAATGCCGTGTTTCTGAAACGCATACTTCGGGAAGTCCGAGAGATGACACCCTCCGTTATCGACAGTGCGAAGGTTTCAAAAGGTGACAAGACGGCAGCCGACGCCGCAAGGCTATTCAAGATTCACCCCGCCACGGTCTCGCGGTTGTTGGCGCGGTCGTCACGCTCCAAGACAGAAAGAACTATGCCAAATAATTCAGAAAGTGACAGGCGAAGGCTTCTCCGAAGGCGCCAGCAACAGCCGCCTCGAACTCCAATTCCGCTTCGTGTGCTGACGCTTTGGATTCTGCTACTTCTTCTTTGGAGTCAGCGGCTGCCACAATTCGATCTTGTTGCCGTCGGGATCGTAGATCCACGCGAACCGGCCATAGTCTTCGTTCTGGCGCTTGGGATCGATCTTGACGCCTTCTTGCTGCAACCGTTCAAGCAGCGCATCAAGGTCGTCCACGATGTAGTTCACCATGAACGCGGCTTGACTGGGCTCGAAGTACTTGGTGTTTCCAGGGAACAGGGTCCAGACGGTCACATGCTCCTTCTCGGGGTTGTCTTTCTCCCGCCACGACATCATGACGCCCCCGCCTTTATCCGCGAGTCCGAGATGCTTGCCGTACCACTCACGCATCTGTTGTTGATTCGCGGACTTGAAGAATATTCCACCGATCCCCAGGATTCGCCCTCGCTCGCTCGGCATTGCCGCTCCTTCCTTCGCGCTTGCCGCATTTGCCGCGGTGCTCGCCTGTTGCTGCGCGGGGCAAACCGGCAGCAGCAATACAGCCAGAGCGGACAGAACGGGCGTTGGCTTGCGCAACATGCGTAGATTGTAGCAACAATTCTTGTGTCCGTGCCAGAAGCAACCATTCACGAAAATCGCCCCTCGACGGAGCTTCCGCAGCTTCCAAGGATCCGCCCTCTCGCCTACTTCATGCCAGTAGTCGAAGAACTCCAACTCCAGCCGCTGCCCGATGGCTACGTCGATTATCTGCGCCTCAAGCTCCAGCGCTTGGCTCGGAATCCGGCGTGATGTTCAAAACACTACGTTTTTGAATGATCGCTAACATGCGGTACATTCCCGTGGTGACTGTTGCGGAAACTGCCACAAAAACCTATCAGGATGAAGATCAGAGAAGCAATCAGGCTTAACGAATCGGATGGCTGGAGGCTGACGCGCACGCGTGGCGGTCACCGCCAATACCGGCACCCGTCGAAGCCGGGAACGGTGACCATAGCAGGCCACGGGTGCTTAACCGAATTGGGGGATCAATGACCTCGAACCATGTTGTAGGCCTCCGCCGGGTCCAGACGCTTGCGGACGCTGTTTTCTAGTTCGGCCAAGGCGGGATGAGCCCGGCCTGGAAGCTTC
>JBPCOQ010000234.1:0-32724 GCA_051000095.1 Bryobacteraceae bacterium
TCAGATGGTCGGGAAAAGGGCGGTTGGGCGGCAGACTGCCGTGTAGGCGCCAGGTGCAAAACATAGGCCGTCCGATCTCGTACAGATGCGGCAAACGTCGGTGAGTGAAGGTCGCCACGGAACGGCAATGGCTGCTCAGTATGAGAATTCTCCGTTTCTGGGAGGAGGCCGATTGTCAATCGGCCCGCAGGTTAGCCAACCTGCCCCACTTGAAAATGTAGAAATTCCACACGCAGACAGCAAGACTGTCTGCGCTACAGTTGCGAACTCGTCGCGCCACGGTAGAGGCCACGAACAACGGCGGGCAATCGGCCTATTTGACGGAACGAATATGGACGCCTGGGCAAAAATGAAGGGGAAAGACCGGCTCACGGAAGACGGCCCCTCGGGATGGCATCTCGTTCCCGGCGCGATGGAAGTGGTGCCCCGCTCCGGTTCGCTCATCAGCCACATACAGGATCGCTACGAAGCGAATATCAACGAAGTGTACGGCCGGCTGGATGGCAATCCCCGCGCGAACTTCGATAACTACACTCCGGCCGGCGCGAAGCCCGGCATTCGCTGTTCGCGTCCGCCGCTCGACTGGCAGACGCTAGACATCGATTTTCCGGCCCCGCGCTTCGATGCAGCCGAAAGAAAGACCATTGCCCCCCGCGCGATGCTGTTGAACGCCGTTCGCCGGGGCGAGGCGCCCACCGGACCGATTCAGTTGTTGGAGTACGGAATGCCAGTCCAATTTCACAATATCTGGGTAGTGGAAGGACAGAAACAGTGAAGCCGATACAACGATCTTTTATTGGGTATTGCCTGCTGAGCGCGGCGGCTGTCTCGGTCGCTTTGTCCGCCAAGAAAGCGACCGGCGACACAAGCAATCCGGCCTACAAAGATGCGCCGGTATCGACAACCCCCAATCCAAGCGGCAAGCCCGCGCCACCCGCGGGCTTCGTCCACCCGGGCATCCTGGTCAATCGCGCCCAGATGGATGAGATCAAGAAACGTGTCGGCGCGGGCACCGAACCGCAGAAGACGGCGTTCGAGGCACTGAAGAACAATAAGCTGGGCGCGCTCGACTATACGCCGCGTCCGCGCGATACCGTCGAGTGCGGTTCGTTTTCCCGGCCCGATCTCGGATGCAAGGACGAACAGGCCGATAGCGAGGCCGCTTACGCGCAGGCCCTTCTGTGGTACATCACTGGCAACAAAACCTACGCGGAGAATGCCGTCAAGATAATGAACGCCTGGTCGGGCACACTGACCGGCGGCCACGAATGCAAACGGGCAGGTGCAGGCCTCGTGGACCGGCGATGTCTGGCCGCGCGCCGCCGAGATCATCCGCTACAGCTACAAAGGCTGGAGTGATGCCGATATCGCTAAATTTAAAACATGCTGACAACGCAGTATCTGCCATCGTTGATCCACGGCACATGTGAAAACGGCAACAAGGAACTGACCATGAGCGAAGCGATCATCAACATCGGAGTCTTCAACAACAATAGAGCGGCGTTCGACTTCGGAATCAAAATGTGGCGTGGGCGAACCCCTGCGACCATTTACCTGAAGACGGATGGGCCGAAGCCGATCGAGCCTCCAGGATGCGGCCCGGCGATCTGGGGCAACAAAGGCTTCACTCCTGAATTCGTGGATGGCTTGCTCCAGGAAACTGCCCGCGATTCACAGCATGCGAACATGGCGTTGGCGGGTATGGTGAACGCGGCCGAGACGGCGCGTCAGCAGGGTATCGATCTGTACGCCGAGCAGGGCAAACGCATCATGGCCGCCATAGAGTTTCAGGCGCAATACCTGCCGCCGAACAACATCAAGCCCCCGGAGAATCTGAAATTCAATCTCCATCCGACCTGGGAAACACCTATAACGAGTTCCACAACCGGCTCGGATACAGCTTGCCCAAGATGGCAGCCGTGATCCCCGGCAATCGGCCGACCGGCGTGAATCACCACATGGACTGGGAGACATTGACCCATGCGGAAATGGGATCGATTGGACTGCCGCCCGTGAAGAAATAAATACAGCGGGGCGGCCTCGGCTAAGGAATCAGTTCCGCCGTCAGCGTCGCTCCGCCCATCGCTGCCAGTACAGTCGTCATCTTGACCGGCTTACGTGAATCCTTGGCGATCCACACCGTCGCCTTGTCCGCCCCGCCGTCGCCCGACGATAGCTCTACCTTGAACGCATCGAATGTTCCGGCCGGCACACTGACCTTCTCCGAGCCAGTCACCTTGGCCTGCATCAGCTTGAGTTTCTGTTTCTGCAAATCGAAATTCCGGAAAGTAGTTGTGTAGCCCTCTTCCAGAGGCAGGCAACCGAGCGCTTGCATGGACGCGCCGCCGTCTGCAAACAGCGGGCCGCCGAGATCCGATGCAATGGGCTGCTCCTTTCCATTCATGCTCATCGTGCCCGCGGCTTTGTTGTCGAGGAAATTGACGACAATCGTCGCCGGTCCCTGTTTAACGCTGCGATTTCGCAGAATGAGGCTGCCTTTTTCGAGTGTCGCCGTATCCGTGGCTGGTCCCATGGGTGTCTCCATCACGTCGGTTGCCGTCCAGGCATTGTTCTCTTCTTTGATCGTCGTCGACATCTTCAGCGGTATCTCCTGGCTGCCCATGACTACTTTCGCCTGGTACCGGTCGGTCCCCGGATGCAGATCCATGGCGGTCTTTGGGGCGCCCACCGACGCCGGGTCCACTCTCTTTGTAACCACCACGGTCTTCGGATCGACGGTGATCTCCGCCAGGCGTTTGGTCACCTCCGGCGTGCCACCCTCCTGATAGCGCCCATCCAGGTGTTTTGCGAGGAACTTCTCGGTAGCCATGAACATTGCCAGGGTGTTCACCGGGCGTGCGAAGCCGTGCCCTTCGTCATCGGCCAGCAGGTACTCTACCGCGAAGCCCCGGTCGCGTAGGGCGATCACGATCTGTTCGGCTTCGCGCCGGTTTACGCGCGGATCGTTCGCGCCCTGCACCACCAGCAGCGGAGTCTTTATCTTCTCGGCCGAATTCAGGGGCGAGCGCTCCTTCAGCCACGCCTTTCCTTCCATCGTTCCCATATCGGCCATCCGGGCGTACATCATTTTGCGGCCCGCTTCCCAATAGGGTGGAATGGCTTCGAGCAGCGTGTTCAAATTCGACGGGCCTACAATGTCCACGGCGGCGCGGTACAGGTCCGGGGTGAACGCAACTCCGGCCAGCGTGGCGTAGCCTCCATACGAGCCTCCCATAATCCCGATGCGCTTTGGATCGGCGATCCCCTGGGCGACCAGATCCTTCACGCCCCAGGTGATGTCGTCTTGCATTTTGCGGCCCCATTCGCCGTTACCCGCATTCAGAAATTTCTTTCCGTATCCAGTCGATCCCCGGAAATTCGGCATCAGTACCGCATAGCCTCGGTTCGCGAGAAACTGCGCGATCGGATTGTAGCCCCACGTGTCTCTCGCCCACGGTCCGCCATGCGGTAGCACAACCGCCGGCAGCCCTTTGCCCGGCAGCCCCTTCGGCAATGTCAGATACGCCGGGATCTCCAGTCCATCGGAAGATTTGTACCGGATCGATTTCATCGGCGCCAAAGCTTCCCGCGGCAGCTTCTCCCAAATCCGGTATTGCTGCGTGAGCTTGCGGTTATTACGGTCGAATACGTAGGTTTCACCGGGTTCGGTGTCTCCTCGCGCAGTCACCAGCCACACTTGCTCGTCTTTGGTGTGCGAGCCCAGTCCGATGTCTTGACCGGGAAGCTTCTGCTGGAGCCATTTGTAATCGGCTTCCAATTTGGGATCTTTGAAATACCGCCTGGTGCGTTCGTCCGTGTAGGTCGTCAGCATCAGATTGTCAGTGACTTCCGAAAACAATGCCGAGCCGAAATCGACGCGCTTCAGCGGATCCGAATCCACCACCTCGGTTTTCCCGCTCTCCGGGTCAAAAAGAACCAGCGTGACCAGGTCCAGGTCCGGACTTTTGTTCGTTTCCATGTAAACCCGCTTGCCGTCTTTATGAAAACGCACGGGTCCGCACATCTCGAACACGCCGCAGGAATAGACCTTGGTGAAACCATTCGGATCGATTCGTAGAACCTCCTGGTCTCCGTTGTCTGCAACCCGCTCGGCCAGGCGCAATTGCCCTTTCAAATCGAAAGACCACCCGGAAATCCGTTCGGTGTTCTTCCGCAACAGAGTTCGGTCGCCAGTGGAGATCTTCAGCTTGTAAAGGTCATGCCAGGACTTGTCTCGATCGTTGATTCCGATGTAGGCCACATCCGGATCGCTCTTAGGGAGATCGAACACCTCGATTCGCACACCCTTCAGACCCGTTAAATCGCGCGCGGCCGGCGCATCCGCCCCGGTAGGCGGCGCAGCGGCCGGATCGACGGCATGAACATTGAAATTCTCGTCTCCGTCGTTGTCTTTCACGAAGAGAATGTACTTCCCGTCGCGGGTCCAGAAAAATCCCGCGATCGGCCGCTTCGTTTCAGTGGTCAACAGCCTGGCGGCGCCAAACGGCTGGTCGATGGCCTTCACCCAGACGTTGCGCGTGCTTTTCCACGGCTTCACAAACGCCACGTACTTGCCATCCGGCGAAAGTTGCGCGCCCGCGATTTCCGGATTCCCGAATAGCAGCTCGCGATCGATCAAGGGCGGCAGCCCCTGGGCCCCGAGGCTCGCGGCAATGAATAAAAATGTCAGCAACCGTTTCATGTTGATGGAAATCATAACATTCTCAGAGGCTGAGTGGAGTAGGCGGTTTCGCCCAATGCCACTTTCGGGCTATAGCTGACGCATATACGCCACCAGATCCTGCTTGTCCTGAGGAACGAGCTTTAACTGGAAAACCATGTTGAAGAATTCCACCGTATCCTCAAGCGTCAAACACCGGCCATCGTGCATATAGGGTGGGCTGTCTTTTATCCCGCGCAACGTGAATGTTTTAATCGGACCGTCGCCTGGTTCGTTGTTTAGAAATCGTTCCAAGTGAAGATCGTGCATCTGATTATCCAGGTAGAAGGGCGCCGGATGACAGCTCCCGCACTGCCCTTTGCCAAAAAATACCTGCTCACCTCGTAGCTCGCTCTGATTCGCCTTGGTGCGGTCCAGGCGGCCGGTTACGGGATCGAGTTTGGGCGCCGGTGGAAAGTCCAGCATGTTTTGCATTTGCGCCATGTGGCTGACCTGAATGCGATCCAGGATGTTCATGCCTTTCTTGATGGCATGTATTTCGTCGCCATTGAAGTAGGCCGTGCGCTGCTCGAACTCGGTGAAGTCCTCAACCGAGCGAAGGCTGCGTTTGGAGGAGTGAATCTGTTGGTTAAAAACGCCGCGCAGACTAGTTGTATCGAGACGGAAGCGCCGCTCCTGAGGCCGGATGTCCGGACTCAAATGAAACTGCCCGGTCGTATGGCCGTTGACGTGGCAATCAAAGCAAGTGACGCCCAGGCTCGGATCTCGGGTCTTGCGGTCGTCGGTCGGGTTGAACTCCTCTTGTGGAAAAGGGCTCACCAACAGCCGAAGGCCGTCGAGCTGCACTGGCGTCAGGATATCTTTGAACAGCCGGTAGTAATTATTGATGGAGATCACTTCACCACGCGATACATCGCCTAATTCCGGCCGTCCACTTAAGAATATGGCTGGCGGAAATTCGGGCAGAAAAGCTTCGGGCAAATCGTATTCCACATCGAACCGCTCCAGCCGTGGAAACATCTCGATTTGCATTTTCGGGAATACCTGGCCGCCGTTCGATTGCAGCGGATGCGGGAGGGAAGGATACGGAAAAATATCTCGTTGCTTGATCTCATCGGCGCGCAATGCCGCCAGCCGTTCCCAGGTCATGCCCTGCGGCAGGCGAGCCGTCGGGCCGGCCGCTAATGCCTTGCCTCGGGACATCTTGGCTTGCGGATCAAGCTTGGGGTCAAGATTGTAGCGGCGCTCGAGTAGCTTGCGCTGCGCCTCCATGATGGTGGGCTTATTTGCGATCTCCTTTTTCATGATTTCTTCGGGACTCTGGTTGGGTCTATCCGCGTTTAAAGGGTCCCGGTAGAAATCGAAACCGGTGATGCGACCCTCTTTCGGCTGGCCCTTGAAGACAGGCGATGACGCGTTGGCCTTACTCGCATCGAAGATATCCGAGCTGTCATGGCCCGTTTTCTTCTGCTCAGGGCGGGTATTTGCGACCGGTGAAGGCTGCTGCGCCTGTGAGACCGCATCGCTGGGCGGTCTGGGAGGATTCTGAGCGTGAGCCAAAGGAATACTGAAGCTGCTCAGAATCACGCCGAGGATTTGGGTAAGTTGTGGTGAGCGGACGATTAACATGCTATTGTTCTCCCTCTGTTTTCCATCGTTAGGCTGCTTTCTTGTTCCGGGTCATCGGCGTGCTGAACGTCCGTATTGGCGAGGATCAGCCGAGCCGCTTCCCGCGGAACATCCCAGTGCGGGAAATGCCCGCAGTTCTCAAACCAATGCAACCGCGCGCTCGGAAACAGCTCCAAGGCCCGATTCGCTTGGCCGGGAAAGCACACTCGGTCTTTACGACCCCAGCCGATCGTGATCGGAAAGTGTATCGAGTCCGGCGCGGCGCCCTCTTGCGCCGGCCCATATGCCAGGTTGTGCAGAAGCTCGTCAAAAGAGGGGGAAGCTGCATGACTGCGCATCTCTTCGAGCACAACGTCCGGCGGCAAACGCCATGGATGTGCCGAGAACTGCGAAAAGAGCAGCGTGCGGCCGACCGGATTACCTGTAAGGAGAGGCATCACCGGCTGCAGTAGGCGAACCAAACGGATGGAAAGGCCAATCGAGAGAGCGAAGAAGTGACGCTCCCAGCCCTGCCAGAAACCGCCGGGGTCCAAGGAAACGGTAGCGCCGACTGCACCACGGCGTGCCAGCTCGAGTACCAACCGTGCCCCCATGGAACTCCCCACCACATCAACGCCGATCAGATCCTGAGAGTCGAGCCACTCGATGACCGCCTCCGCCAGCGTTGTGATCGACACTTCGCCGGGCAGCGGCGGCGTTTTTCCGAACCCTGGCAGGTCCACGGCAATCACCCGGCGCTCCGCAGCCAGGTCCTCAAGGACGGGTCCCCAGGAGCGCCAGCTCCCACCTAGTCCATGGATGAGCAGTAACGGCTTGCCGTTGCCGCGCCGAATCTGATTCATCTTCATAGTCACCGCCCGGTTCTTAAAATTAACTTTCTCGTCAGGTCTGTCGTCACTCCGTAAACCAGATGTGAAGCGAGGGCTTTCACGTGGGAAGCTGCCGGGGTCTTTGAAGGCGGCTGGGCCAATCCAAGCGCGGGTAAGCCGATCTCATCCGCTGCCAGCCATACAGCGCTTCCGTAAGCGGTTCCCGCTCCGGCGCTTGCTTCGGGAACAGTTTCGACAAGAACGCCGTACGCCGCTCCAACCAGAGTGCCGAATGAATAGTGCACTGCCGGGCCAGCCCACTTCTTCTGGGCGTCGCTCAGCTCATGACTAAATACGTGCCGCGAAATCGCTTTCGCAGTGTTCACGGTTGAGTCGTCGCCTTTCGATTCCGGCTGGCCGCTCCCGGCGGCCTTTGTCCATAACGTCTGGAACTGGTTCATTACGTATGCTGCCGCGAGCCCACCCACTGCGCCAGCGAGCACACTTTTGGAGATATTTCTTTTTGTTTGTAATTGAGAATGTGCCATGCAATTCACGCCATTGCAGGTTAGAGCGTAAAGGCTTCCCGCGCGTTTCGCTCAGATAGTAAATAAAGTCCACCGTAACAGTGAGAACCTTACTCAAACAAGGCGGCCCGGTCAATTCGCTCGCCTTTGAAAATTACCCGGTTGATGCTTTCCGTTTGCTTAATGTCCTTCAGCGGGTTCCCAATTACCAGCAACAGATTCGCCTCATAGCCCTTCTGAATCAGCCCGGTTCTACCATCAATCCGCAACAACCGCGCCGCATTCCACGTCGCCGCCTGTAATGCTACCGGTATCGGGATCCCTGCCTCCACCCATAGCTGCAGCTCCCGATGAACTGCCGGGCCGTGGATCAGCAACGGGTTGCCCGAATCCGTTCCGGTCACCAGCATTACGCCAGCGCGATACGCCGCGAGCAGGTTCTGCTTCGCAACGTCGATGTTGAATCCGCCGCTCTTGCCGCGCTCGGATGGCAGCAAACGTTTGGTGGACTGGATCAATTCCGGCGGACCCACCTGCTGCACCAACGGCCTATCGATCGGCTCGGTCGAACCGGCGTTCAGGCTTTGCAAAGCTTCGATCACCGCCAACGTCGGGTCATAGGTGACTCCATGAGCCTTCATTTGCGCGAAGAACTCGTCCGGTATACGGTCGCGCATGGACCCGTGCTCGATGCCATTCGTGCCCACCGACAAAGCGTCGGCAACATCCCGCGCGTCCCCGGTATGAATCACAATCGGCAGGTTCTGATGGCGCGCTTCCGCGGCCACGGCACGCAGAATCTCCAGATCCATGCGATTGAAGAGCATGCCGGCCCGGCCGGCTTCGAGAATCGCCTTGATCCCATCTACGCCGTCTTTCTTGAGCTGCGCAACTTGCGCCCGGGCTTCCTCCGGGGTCTTCGGCATCCGAAGCATTTGCCGCTCCAGTGCCTTCCGTGCTTGTTGCGGAAGCGACTTGAAGTACTCAGTACCGTGGCCGCCTTCGGTGGTGAACATGGGCCCGCACAGCAGCAACTCCGCACCCAGGCGCTCTCCAGAATGTATCGATGCGCGCAGCTTCAGCAGTTGGTCCAAAGGATCTCCCGCGCTCTTAACAGTAGTCACGCCGCTGTAGAGATACGCGGCCAACTCGCGCGGCATCATCTTGTCGGGTTTGATGTCGCTCATCGAAGCATAGAAGCCACCCGGAGCCCCCAGGTGTACGTGAACGTCGATCAGGCCCGGAAGCAGCGTGTTCCCGGATGCCTCCAGTACGTCCGCTTTGACAGCGGCCGGCTCCGGAGTGTTGCCGTTATAAATCTGGTCGATTTTTCCGTTCTTGATCAGCACTCCGCCCGATTCGACCACCTGTCCATTGCCCGTAAAAATGCGAGCGTTGCGAATCAGGACCGTGCGATTGCGGCGCTGCTCGCGCTCCAGGATCGCTGTCTTCGTGACGCTCTCGCGGCTGTATGCCTGGTAGGTACCGAGAATCAGGAAGGGCGTGAGTACCGCGAGGACCCACAGTTTCGAGCTTGCCTTGAGCTTCTCCTCCTTCTCCCACCGGAAGAGTTTTAAGCTGATAAAGACTGCAAGAATCGTGGTGATGATCAAGGCCAAAACTGCAAAGCCGTTCTGAAACAAAGACTCCTTCTCGCCGAGAATCGACTGCAATCCCGTCGATAGATACGTGGCGGGCAAAAAATGCGCCACGATTTGGACCCAGATCGGCAGAATCGTGAGCGGTATGGTGGCGCCGCTCAACAACAACATGGGCAGGTAGAGTAACTGGATCAGGATTTGGCTCTCCTGCATCGAGTTAACTACCGACGCGAGGATCAGGCCCAGAGAACGGAATGCGATCACGCCGATTGCAAGAAAAACGAACAGCGACAACCAGTTTCGCGGAATTTCCATTCCGTAGATCGTGTGGGCCAGTATGACCATCAGCACGGCGGAAGGCAGGTAGTTAATCAGCCCTCCCACCAGCGACGCGACCAGGATGGGTCCCGCCGATATGGGAGCCACCTTGAACCGGCGGAGGATGTTGGCCTCCCGCTCCGCCACCGCGCGGATACCAGCACCGAAAAACCCGGAGCCCAGTACGCCGATCGTGAACACCATCGTGAGCACCTGGGCAATGGCGCCGCCGCGTTCCGCTTTATAGAGCGACGCGAACATGAAGAAGAACACGAGGGGGAAAGCGTAATTGAAAAAGATCACGCCGCGGTCGCGGAACGTCAGCTTCAGACTGGTTGAGATCTGCGCGAGGTAGGCTTTCATTCCCGTAGCTTTTTGCCTGTCAGCTCAATGAACACGTCTTCGAGCGTGGGCCGTTTCAGATGAATGTCGGCCAACTCCAGGCCGTGCTGATCGATCCATTTCACCAGCTCTACGATCGCTTTGGCGGGGTGCGACGATTGCATCGTTAGCAGGCGGCCCTCTTTCGTTAGAGCGAATTGCTCGGACGCCAATGCCGCGGGCAGCTCCGCCGTAGGAATCGGTTGCACACATTCGATTTCGATTCTGGTCTGGCCGAGGGCTTGCGATTGGATCTCGCGCGGCGTGCCCAGCGCGATGATTTTGCCGGCATCCACAATCGCTACCCGGTCGCACAGCTTCTCGGCTTCCTCGATATAGTGGGTGGTGATCAGAATGGTGCGCCTGGCATCCTTTAATTCCTGGACCAGGCTATGGATCTCGAGCCGCACCTGCGTATCCAATCCGGCCGTGGGTTCATCCAGAAAGATGATCTCGGGATCGTTGATCATTGCCAGGGCTATCGCCACGCGCTGCTTCTGCCCACCCGAGAGCTTGCCGTAGTAAGCGTTGCGTTTCTCGGTGAGCTTCAACCGGTCGAGCAGTTTGTCGCGATCGACGCTGCGCGAATAGAATGCCGCGAACAGAGCCAGGGCCTCGTGGACCTTGATCTTCTCCGGCAGATTGGTGGCCTGAAGGCAGACTCCCAGCCGGTCTTTCAACTGCTTGACCTGAACGCCCGGATCGAAGCCGAGCACGCGGACCTCGCCCGCGGTTCGCGGACGCAGTCCTTCGAGGATTTCAACCGTGGTGGTTTTGCCGGCGCCATTCGGACCGAGCAGTCCGAACACTTCACCTTGTGCTACTTCGAAATCGATGCCGCGAACCGCTTGGACGTCGTCGTAGTTCTTCTTCAGCCCGCGGACGGAGATCGCGGCGCCGTCGAGGCTCACGCGGGAACCGCGACTTCGACCATCACTTTGATCGCTTCACGGCAGAATGCCGGAAGATCCTCAGGCTTGCGCGAGGTCACCAGATTGTTGTCCACCACGACTTCACTATCTTCATAGCGCGCGCCGGCATTGATCACATCGTCTTTGATCGCGCAGAAGCAGGTGGCGCGCCGGCCTTTCAGGATGCCAGCCGAACAGAGCACCCATAGACCGTGACAGATCGAGGCAACCAGCTTGCCCTGCGAATCCATGTCCTTGACCAACTGATTGGCCTTGCCGTGCCGCCGGATCAGATCGGGCGCATAGCCGCCCGGCACCACCACGCCATCGAACTCGTCGGCGGTAACCTTGTCGTAAGCTTTTTCCGCCTTGGCCGGATAACCAAGCTTGCTCGTGTAGGTCTTGCCAGCCTCGGCCCCTACCAGCACACATTCCGCGCCCGCTTCCTTGAAGCGGAAATACGGATACCAGACTTCCATCTCCTGATAGTGGTTGTCCACCAGCACCGCGATTTTTTTGCCTTTGAGATCCATAGCTTCATTATTGTACTGAATTGTACTGAAAGGACTGCGCCGGTTTTCCGATCAATTATTCGCCAGCGTCTTGAGCCAGGAACACCCGAGTAGCTGTGAATCGGCGGTCGCCAATGTCAGATCGAACACCGAAGCGGTGGCGGCGATAAATACATCTCCTAAGTCCGCCTGTGGAAGTTCGATCCGTGAGGCTTCGGTCCCAACGGCGAATGTAAAGGGCGCTTCTTTAACGGGAAGCTCCTTCAACACATGCTCCAGCCACTGTGGGAACGCTTGCCTCAGGCGAATTCGTTTTCGCCGGTCCAACTGACGAGCTTCCCAGATCGATACAGGTGATAGATGTAATTCATTGCCTGGTTTGTAAAGCTCCCGGCGAACTCGTCGATCCAGCTTCTCGGGACGTAAAAGCGCCCAGATCCAGATGTGGGTATTGAGAAGCAGCTTCACTTCCGTCCTGCCCACCAGTCATCGAACGCCCCGATGGGTCCAACAATATCCCCGCAGATCTCGGCAGAATCTCTCATGGAACCAAGCCGCCTCTTCTTATCGCCGGGTTGGGGGGGGACGATATCGGCCATCGGCTTGCCGAATCGCGTGACACGGATGGGAGTCCCGGTTTTGCGCACATCGTCCAGCACAGCCAGACACGTTGCCTTGAATTTCGAAATCGCAATCTCTCGCATATATTCATTTGTACTATGGTCAAGGACTATGGTCGCGCAGACGTCTTTGCCATCTGTGAGAACCATGGTCAAAGACCGGATTGAAAACATCAGGGTCTTGGTCTACGTGCAACACAGGCACGAATGCCTGTGCTACTTACGCGGCCTTGGCGGCGCGGAATTTTTCGGGGTTGAAACGGTGGCGCGCGGCCAGCTCGGCGTCTTCGGCGCGCTGCTTACGGGCGATGTGCCGCTCGATTTGGGGCACTGACAAAACGAACCCGTCGTCAGCCGGATTGTACGGCAAGTTCTGCATTTTGTGCGTTTTGTAGATGGCGATCGCTTTGTCAAGAGTGTTCAATTCGCGCATGCGGCGGCGGTCCTGCATCTCGTGAAGCTGTTTGAGGGTGCTTTGAAAGTTGCGGCGCAGGCGGTTCTCGTGACGGCTAAGATTTTCGAGGCTGTCGCCGTTCTGCAGATAGACACTGGCGGCGGTGAGGGTGGCGTGGATCTGCGAGTTTTCGGTATTGATAGCGTCACCATGCTCGGAGTGGGAGAGGGCGTAGATGCCGCATTCAATGGAATGGCAGCGGTTGATGCGCCACTGGGTATTGGCGAGATCCTGCGCGAGCTGCCGCTCAGGCTCGCCTTGGGCGTCGAAGCCGGCGATGTACTTTTCGCAGAAGACTACGTAAGCTTGCATGTCTTCATACGGCATGACGACGACTTGGGAAGTGAGGCCATGGCGCAGGGCGTTGAGGCTGGAGCGCTGTTTGCCTTCGGGGGTGCGGGGGCCGGTGGAGTGCTGCGCGTTTTCGCGATTGGCAGTCAGTTGGTAGTCGGAAATGGGCATTTGGAAAATCTCCTTTTCGATCTAAGTGCAACACAGGCTCGAAAGCCTGTGCTACTCGGAGATTGAGTAAGTGGTTTGGATTGTGAGGGATAAAAATATTTCCAGTTCAGTGAATGAAAAATCCGCGAACCACGCCAGCGATGATCTCGGCCGTTTTGCGGGGCGGCCTTCCCAGGTCGTGACCTGCGCCCTGGACAATATGAAGCGAGGTGGGAGCCGGAATTAGCGCGAGTGCAGCCTGCAATTCCTCCGGTGAACCGAATCCATCGCGCGATCCGTGCACGAACGCCGCTTTGGTTCGGAGGCTTGGGAAATGCGCCGTACGAAGTTGTTCCGGCTTGTTGGGTGGATGCAAAGGGTACGACAGGAGGAGCAGTCCGTCCGCGAGCGCGGGGTCTTCAGCGGCTGCCATCGTTGACTGCCTGCAGCCATACGAGTGGCCGCCTACGAGAACGGGGCCGGGGAACGCAACACGGATGGATTGGACCGCTTCGCGAATGCCCTCGCGGTCCCGGCGTGCAGTGGAGGGGGAAGGCGGGCCATGCGGGCGCGCGCGCCGGAACGGCAGATCGAACCGGTACACGGTCCAGCCCGTGCCGGCGAGCGCTTCCGCGACCGCGATCAGCAACGGGGCGTTGCAGTTTGATCCGGCGCCGTGGGTGAGCAGCAAAGTGCTTTCTGAAGGGTGGCTCGGGCGGTGCAGATGGCCGTTCAAATAGGGTTCAGACATGATAACTCTCCGTCTCCTGGCATATCACAAATCGGTGTCAATGCTAGGCTGAAGACTAGAGTTTCGTACTCAGGGGAGGCAGCAAAATGGCAGGTTCCGCGTCAGCCATCGGCAAATTCGTGAATGAGCCGCTGCTCGATTTCCGGCAGCCAGACAACGCGCGCCGGATGCGTGCAGCTATCGGGAAAGTGCGGGGCGAACTGGGCCGCGAGTACGATCTAGTAATCGGCGGCGAGCGCACTCGTACTGCCGGGAAGATCCGCTCCATCAACCCGGCGCACCCGGAGCAGGTGGTCGGCATTCATCAAAAGGCAGGACGCGAGCATGTGGAACCCGCTATGGAAGCGGCGCTCACAGCGTTCGAAAGCTGGCGCAAAGCGACCATGGAACAGCGAGTGGCACTCCTATTGAAGACGGCCCAAATCATCCGCGAGCGCCGGCTGGAGTTCAACGCCTGGCTGATGTTCGAGGTCGGTAAGAACTGGGAGGAGGCGGACGCCGACGTTTGCGAGACGATCGACTTCCTTGAACTATACGCCCGCGAGGCGCTGCATCTGGCAGGCGTGGAACCGATCGTGCAGCTTCCGGGCGAGCGCGATTCTTTGCAGTACATCGCGCTGGGCGTGGGCGCGGTAATCCCCCCGTGGAATTTCCCGTGCGCCATTATGGCGGGCATGACGGCAGCCTCCATCGTGTGCGGAAATACAGTTATTCTGAAGCCGTCGAGCGACTCCCCGACGATCGCGGCCAAATTCCTGGAAGCCCTGGAAGAAGCGGGTATGCCGCCGGGCGTTGTGAATTTCTGCGCAGGCTCGGGCGCTACGTTCGGCCATGGCGTGGTCACTCACCCCAAGACGAGGTTTATCGCATTCACCGGCTCGCGCGAAGTGGGGCTGGACATTCATGCCCGCGCCGCGCAGACGCAACCCGGCCAGATCTGGATCAAGCGCACGATTCTGGAGATGGGCGGCAAGGACGCGATTATCGTCGAAGACGACGCGAACCTGGATGAAGCCGCTGATGGAGTAGCTGTGGCGGCCTTCGGATTCCAGGGCCAAAAATGTTCGGCTTGCTCGCGGGCCATTGTAAACGAGAAAGTCTACGATCGCTTTCTGGACCGATTGCGCGAGCGCGTCGCGGCGATTCAAATGGGCGATCCTGCCGAGAATACATACATGGGCCCGGTGGTGAATGAGGGCGCGATGCAGTCGATTCTGAACTATATCGAGACCGGCAAGAAAGAAGGCAGGGTGGTGACGGGCGGCGGACGGGCCACTGAGGCCGGCGATGGATACTTTATCCAGCCAACCGTGATCGCGGATCTCGACCGCAATTCCCGCCTGGCGCAGGAGGAAGTATTTGGGCCCGTCCTGGCCGTCATCAAAGCCAAAGATTTCGACGACGCGCTCGCGATTGCGAATGGAACCGAGTACGGGCTCACCGGCGCAGTTTATACCAGCTCGGAAGAGAAAATCGAGCGTGCCAAGCAGGACTTTCACGTCGGCAACCTGTACATCAATCGCAAATGCACGGGCGCTGTGGTGGGCGCTCATCCGTTCGGTGGATTCAACATGTCCGGCACGGATTCAAAGGCGGGCGGGCCGGATTACCTGTATTTATTTAGCCAGGCAAAGTCCATCGGGCAGAAGCTTCGGTGATGAAGGTCCAGGGAGTTTTTTCGGTTTTACCAACGCCGTTCCTGGACGACGGTTCTCTCGATCTGGACAGCCTTCGCCGCGTGATCGACCTGTTTATGGCAGGGGGCGTGAACGGGTTCACGGCTCTAGGCGTTACGGGCGAGGTCGCACGGCTCAACGAGAGTGAGCGGAAAGCCGTGCTGGAGACGGTGATTTCACAGGTGAGCGGCAGAGTGCCGGTGGTTGCGGGGACCACAGCGGAAGGTTTGCGCACTTGCCTGGAGTACAGCAGGCAGGCTCAGGATGCGGGTGCGGCGGCGGTGATGGTGAGTCCGCCACGCATGCCGAAGCTCAACTCCGAGTCTGTGGTGAACCACTATGGGACGCTGTCCCAAGCGTTGAACATAGAAATCGTGGTTCAGGATTTTCCGCCCATCTCGGGGTTTACCATGGAAGCCGCGCTGCTGGCCCGGATCGCGCGGGAAGTCCCAAGAGCGCAAATCATCAAACTGGAAGACCCGCCAACACCCCTGAAAACGGCGCAAATTCTGAAGCAATCCGATGGCGTGCCGGTTGCGATTCTAGGCGGCCTGGGAGGCGTTTATCTGCTGGAGGAGTTGCTTTCCGGAGCGGCCGGGGCTATGACGGGCTTCGCCTTTCCTGAGATGCTGGTGGAGATTGCCGGTTTGTTTCATGCGGGCCGCGTTGAAGAGTCGGCCGACGCTTTCTATCGCTATGTGCCTTTGATGCGCTTCGAGTTTCAACAGGGAATCGGCATGGCTCTACGCAAAGAGATGCTCAGACGTCGCGGTGTGCTGAAGAGCGCGGCGATTCGGGCTCCGGGCGCAACGCTCGACGCGGCGACGCTGACCGCGCTGGATTATCTGCTGGCGTGGACGCGGAAGCAAGGGGTGAAGTGCAGCCGGACGCCTTCGAGCGCTTGACCCAACGCTTGTTGCGCGAATCGGGTTTTCCGCGAGTTGAGATTACCAAAAAGGGCGGTGATGGACGAATCGATGGCTTCGGCGTCCTTCGCGTTTCGGAATTGCTTACATTTCAGGTCTATTTCCAATGCAAGAGATACAAGGGCACCGAGCGATCCAGCGATATCCGAAACTTTCGAGGAGCCATATCCGACCTTCGGTCGCCCGGCAGGTGACGAGATCACCTGCCCCACGGGACGGTGAGCTACACCCATTGTGTGAGCACCTGAAGCAGACCGGTTCGACTTCCTTTTCAGTGAGTCCTTTCATAGGAACGCCGCGACAGGTGAGAACCACACCGCCTCAAAATCCGCTTGGAACAGCTCCAGCCTTGATGATTTCTTGACGCAGACGCTTTGTTTTTTGATCCATTTTTGATCTTCCGGTCGCTAGAGTCGAACTATGAGCCGCGAGAGATCGATTCGGCGCGAGACCCTCCGGCGCAGCCGGCCGAAGGAGGTGGACACGTGAAAAGGTCGAGGAAGAAGACGGCTGCGATCGCCGTAGCGGGCATAGGAGGCGCGATCGTGGCATGGGAGTTCTGGAAGCGCGCAGAGGTACGAAGAAGGAACTGCGCGATACCCGGTGACCAGAAGATTCTTATCCTAGGCGCCGGTTTCGCGGGAATGAATGTCGCTCAGGAACTGTCCTGCCTCCTGCCGGCGGAAAAGGACGGCCAGATCACCCTCGTAGATCAGAACGACTTCCTCCTGTTTACCCCGATGCTCACAGAGGTGGCGGGCGGGGAACTCGACCCGCGGCATGTCGTAGTACCTCCTCGCCAGCTATCGCCGCGAATCAACTTTGAACAAGGTGTTGTGCATGATATCGACTTGGCGAATAAATCGGTGGTGTTGGACAGCCGGTCCGGCGGCCGCGGCAGGCGCACACTGAAAGCCGATCATCTTGTGATCGCGCTCGGTTCAGTACCCAATTTCCACGGAATACCTGGTCTTCCGGAGCATTCTCTCTCGATCAAGAGCATTGGTGATGCCGCCTCCATTCGAAATCGAATCCTCGGATGTTTAGAGCGCGCGAATTGGGAGCAGGATGCCAGCATCCGTCGTGAGATCCTGACCTTCGTGGTTGGCGGCGGAGGCTACACGGGAGTCGAAACGATGGCAGCGATCAACGATCTCGCCCGGGCGAGCGCCAAAGATTATCCCCATATATCGCCAGCAGATATTACGACTCTCATCGTAGAGCCGGGAGACCGGCTTTTGGCGGAGCTCAGCCCGGATCTTGCCTCTTTTGCCCAGAAGAAACTAGAGGAGCATGGAGTCCAGGTGCTCTTAAATACGAAGATCACCAGTGTTGCCGGTAGCTTCGTAGAACTGGAAAACAGTAGACGCATTCCCACGCGGACGCTCATATGGGCCGGCGGGATCACTCCGAATCCCCTCGTTGAGAAGCTCGACTGTGACCGGGGGCGGCACGGTGGAATCGTTGTGGACCCGTGCTGTGCGGTAGCGCAGCATCCCGGCATTTGGGCCGTCGGTGACTGTGCCGAAGTTCCGAAGGCCGGATCGAAAGGGACGTATGCGCCAACCGCACAGAATGCAACTCGGGAGGGCGCGTTAGTCGCGCGCAATATCGTAGCAGTTCTTCGAGGGCAGCCCTCGCAACCATTTACATTCAGGCCGATCGGAGAACTGGCTCTGGTTGGGAGGCACTCCGGAGTAGCAAAGCTTTACGGCCACCACTTCTCGGGTTTCCTCGCCTGGGCGATGTGGCGGGCCGTTTACGTTTCAAAAATGCCGCGCATGGCTCAACGATCCCGCATTCTCCTCGATTGGGTACTGGATTTCATATTTGGACGAAATATCGCGGAGCTCCCCTTAAACCGTTCCGCTTCGACTTCGGAACAGTAGAGCGGAGCAGGAACAGGCTAAACTGGCATGGGCCCGGCGGGCCCACCCGCGATGATGAAAACAGGCCAGGCCCAAATACCGGGTCGCCCCGACAGGCGGCACAAACCGACCGCCTGTCCCACGGTGCCAGCACAAGCTAAAGCATGTTCCACAAGCAACGTCTTTCATCGCTCCCCAAAGCCTGCCTCGCTATCTGTTTGGCTTGGGCTGCCGGATTCGCCGATGCCGCGGGCTGGCTGGTCGTCAACCACGTCTACACATCACATATGACTGGTAACACCGCGAGTTTCGCGCACGACCTCTACATCGCAAAGTGGGACGAAGCATGGTATCACGGGTGGCCGATCATCCCATTCATCGGAGGATTGCTCTACAGCGCCGCGGCTACTAAGTTCGCGCGCCGCAGTGGCTTTCATTCCTCTTTCTCGATCGCGCTCATAACCGAAATTGTTCTCCTTGCCGCGATCGTCAGTATGCGCGCCAGCGGTTACCTGCTTTTATCGATGATGGCCGCGGCAATGGGCATACAGACTGTCACGGTCACGCCCATCAACGGCCTTCGGGTGTTCACTACATACCTTACCGGCTCGCTGGCGAAATTCTCGGAGGCCATTGTCGACTACCTGTTCTGGTTTCGCGATCGGACGCGGGGCCGTTTCTGGAAGCGTCTGGGAAGAGCTCTCGCCGTTTCTCCCCGTCAGAGCTCTTTGCAGCACGCCGCATTAACTATGGGTTTGTGGAGCGGCTTTTTTGCTGGTGCTTTCTGTGGGGTGGCTACCGAACTGCGCGCCGGCCTCTCTGCGTTAGTAGCTCCCATGGCCGTGCTGGCCGCCGCTGTTATCGTAGACCTGCGATCGCCAGTGGCCGCCGCCGACGAGCAAATCGAGACATGGTCCGGGCACTAATCCGGATTTCTCACGAATGAGTCGTATAATCTCTGCAGAGTACGGCCGGGCCGATAGTCCGAGTGGCACAGCCACGCCTCGTGCGCAAGCGCATTCCTGGCTGTGTTGTACTTTGTTCGAACGACTTCACAACCAACACAGGCACGAATGCCTGTGCCACTTACTTAAGCGGAGCCAAAACATTTTCAATAACTTACGTCTTTGCAAAAATGTGGAGCAGGTCTCCGACCGGCTCGCGTTCCAGTGGCGAATCCTAAAACACCGCCTTCGGCGAGCAGGTCGGGGACCTGCTCCACGCTGGCAAACCGAACGTAAGCCGCTGATAGCAAAGTAAGTGGCATTGGGCACGGTCTACGCCCGGTGACTTTGAGAAATGCTCCCTAAACGGATTGGACGGCGCGCCCGGTCCGCTGAATGGCAACAGCTACGCTCACCACCACCAAGCACCCAATGACGTTGAACCACAGAAACGAAATATTGGTGAACAACCTGGCCGCGAAGATCGCCGCTTCTCCCGCGATCACTCCATAGAATGCGCCGTTCGCGCCCACGCTTTTGAAAAAGAACGCCAGCACAAAGACGCCCAGCAAACCACCGTAGAACAGCGACCCGACCATGTTCACGGCTTCGATCAGCGCGCCGAAGTTATGGCCGAACTGCGCGAACCCTACCGCATAGAAGCCCCAGAATGCTGTCGCGAGCCGGGACGCCATTAGATAATGGCGATCCGTTGCCTGAGGGCGTATATGCCGCTTGTAAATGTCGATCACGGTAACGGTCGCCAACGAATTCACCTCCCCGGAGGTCGACGACATGGCCGCTGAAAAGATCACCGCGATAATCAGCCCCACCACTCCGGCAGGCAGATAGCGCGTGACGAAAGATAAAAAAATGTAGTTGGTGTCATGGAAACCATTCCCCACCAGCTTTTCACTCTGGTCGTGTGCCCGGACCACATCGTCCTGTGCAGTCCGGTACCTCTGCAGACTGGCCTGCCGGGCGGTCTCGTCCTTCGCATGCAGCGCGCCCAAATAGTCGGAAGCCGCGCTCTTGCGGCGGTCAAACGCCTCCTCATACTTCTTTCGCACGCCGGCGT
This sequence comes from Bryobacteraceae bacterium, assembly GCA_051000095.1. Taxonomy (GTDB): domain Bacteria; phylum Acidobacteriota; class Terriglobia; order Bryobacterales; family Bryobacteraceae; genus JBBSHP01. The sequence goes on from JBPCOQ010000234.1 coordinate 20,128, forward strand.
ATCCGGCCTGGCTTTCGATACGCTTTAGCTCAACCGGCTCAAACAGCACTGGTGGCCGCTCAAAGATGTAGAAGACAAAAACGATGGCGCCGATGAACAGAATAAAGAACTGCATCGGAATCTTGGCCGCGGCGTTAAAGATCAAGCTCAGCCGGCTATGGGCAATCGACTTGCCAGTCAGATACCGCTGCACCTGAGACTGATCGCAACCGAAGTAGGCCAACGCCAGAAACATCCCGCCAATCAGGCCGCTCCACACGTTATAGCGATCGTTCCAATCGAAGTGCAGATTGACCGCGTTCAACCGCCCAGCCGCTCCGGCCAGCGAAACCGCATCCCGGAACGACACCGAGCGGGGTAACAAATGAACGGCGATCAGGAATGCGAGAACCAGCGAGGCGAGAATCAGAATCATCTGCTGCACGTCCGACCACGTTACGGCCTTGATTCCGCCAAACGCCGTATAGGTGATGATCAAACAGCCCATCACAACCGTAGTGAGCCGGTCCGGCCAGCCGAGAATTACAGACAGCACCACCGCCGGCGCATAGAGTGAAAGGCCGGCGGCCAAGCCTCGCTGCAGCAGAAAAATTCCGCTCACCAGCGAGCGCGTTTTCGAGTCGAAGCGCTTCTCCAGGTATTCGTAAGCTGTGTAAACGTTGGCTCGATGAAAAATGGGGACGGCGGTTGCGCACAGAATCACCATAGCGATCGGCAGGCCGAAGTAGAACTGCACGAAGCGCATTCCATCCACGTAACTCTGCCCGGTTGTGGAGATAAACGTGATGGCGCTGGCCTGGGTGGCCATGATCGACAGGCCCATGGCGTACCACGGCATCGAACGGCCGGCCAGCAGGTACTTGTTGACAGTCGAGCTGCCGCGCCCGCGATACAGCCCATACGAGACGATGAAGACCAGCCATGCGAACATGACAGCCCAATCAAGTGGCCTCATGCCGCGTAGGCTCGTGTAAACAGATAGAAGGCGAAGATCAGCAGCCCGAGATATACCAGAACGGCAACATACACACGTCTCCAGGTCCCAAGAAAGGGTGGCGGCTCATCCGCAACCACTCGCCGGGCCGGCGCTGGCGTGTCTCCGTTGGGAATCGCCATCCGCTTAAAGTGTCTTGCCCGCGCTTAGCAGATTCGCAAAAATACGGAATGCGCCGGGCACTCCGGCCGGCAATTCGCGGAACCAGGAGAATGCCGTAAACACGTAGGCGCCTTTCCCATATTTGGTATACAGAGTACCGCCCAACAATGGCTTCTCGCCGGGATCTCCGGTTTGGATCAGTGGAGTGTACCGCGGATCCCACTCCGATGCGAAATATAAACCGCGTTCCTGCACCCATCCCGCGAAGTCCTTATCGCTAATCAAATTAGGTTGCTGCAACAGCGGGCTGTCGGGATGAGGCAAAATCACGGGAGCATCTTCCACCGTCACGCGCTCCCTTCCGATCGTGATCGGATACGGCCCGATGTGCGCCAGTAATGACGGATCGCCGCCGCCAAAGCCGCCTTCGAGCACATTGTATTGAACCACCATCGTGCCGCCATTCTTGACGTACTCCAAGAGGTGTTGCTGGTTAGCTCGAAGATCTGGCCGCGTGTTGTAGGCGCGAACGCCCGTGACGATCGCATCAAACCGGCCCAGGCCGCCGCGTACCAGATCCTCGGGCCCCAGCAGAGTCACCGAAGCACCAAGCTGGCGTAACGCTTCGGGTACATCGTCCCCCGCTCCGACGATGTAGCCGATGGATTTGGCTAACAGACGGATGTCGGCCCGGGCCATATCGATCTCCGCCGGAGGGAACAGCGTCTGCGGCGGGATATGAGAGTACGCGATCACATCCACTCCCACCGAAATCTTGCGCCCGCCAACATCCGCGCTCGCGCTGAGAACCGCCTTCGCATCGGAGCGCGGAGGCGTTACTTGAAAGCCAACCACCGTTTCCTGGCCCGCTTCGTTGAGCTGAAACTCTCGCGAAGCCGGTTCGACTGCCCAACCTGCTGGCGCGCTGAGTTGGACCTTGCCGGATTGGCCCGCTGTATTCGCGCGGACCTGCACTTCCACCGGCTTGCCGGACGGATCGGCGAAAACCAGCGCCTTCTCAGGCATTTCGATCGCCACCGGCGGCTCCACCACAATGGGCCGCGTCAGTTCTCCCTGGACGCGATCGACGTGGCGATAGACCACTGGCCGCACAAACTCCAGCTCATCGCCACCGGCGCGCAGATGGAAATGCGCCTCAAATAGCGGAGGGTCCTCAGGCAAACCGATTTCGAGCTGATTCAAAACCGTATAGGTGGCGCCCTGCTTCGGTTCGCGAAGCCAGTACGGTTGCGTGTATGGCTGATCGGGCGCGATCGCGGCGCTCAGGGCGATAGCGCGAGGAGTATTTTGCGGTAGCAGACCCGCGCCGGATTTCGAAGCCGGGCACCGCGCGATCCCTTCGATCCGCACCGCTTCGAGCTCGACAGGTATGCTTTCCCGGTTCAATGCGGTTGCCGTGAACTTCAGAGTGCCGCCGGGCATCACGGCATACCGGTCGGAAGCCGCGTCGAGCCATAAGCCGGACGCGAGCGCAATCGCATCCAACAACTCCCCGTGCTTGCGCTTCGCCAACGGCTGATTCAGGGCTGCCATTAACGGCTCGGCCTGTAGCAGAAGCGGCACGGTTTTTTCGGGATGCTCCGGTTGAAAGGTGGCCGCGGCCCCGGCAAGCAGTTGGCCCACCTTGCCGGCACCGGGAATGCTGTCCCAGGTCTTGTCGATTCCGTCCAATATGTCCTTGGCCGCGGGCTCGCCAGCGACCGTCACCAGATAATTCTTCTGCGACCCTTTGCGTTCCGGCGCGCCCATCCCCTGGCTCTTATGCAAGCTGCGGCTCATGCCGGCGATCTCGCCATAGGAGTGGCCCAGCACCGGATCGAAATCGCCCGGATCCACTTCAATCTTGCCGGTTAGCTTCTCCGCGTCGCGCTCCTGTTCACGGTTGAAGCTAAATACGTTCCACATCAACCGCTTCGCTTGCCAGGGCTCCACCCATTTGAGCTGTTCCGGAAATTTCGCGCGATCCGCGGCCGCGGTGAAAGCTTCCTTTCCCAGGATGGCGGAGGCCTGATGCTGTCCATGCCCATCGCGCGGCGTGCCCGAGAAACGCAGCACGATTACATCCGGGCGGAAGCGGCGGATCACCCACACGACATCGCTCAGGATTTTCTCGTGGCCCCACTTCTCGAATGTCTCCTGGGTGGTCTTGGTGAATCCGAAGTCAATCGCGCGGGTGAAAAACTGTTCGGCTCCGTCAATGCGGCGCGCGGCCAGTAGCTCTTGTGTCCGGATCACTCCCAAGGCATCGCCCTGCTCGGATCCGATCAGGTTCTGCCCGCCTTCTCCACGTGTCAGAGATAAATAGCCGGTTCTTACCTTACGGCCCCGCGACAGGTAAGCCAGCAGCGCCGTGTTCTCGTCGTCAGGATGAGCGGCGATCATCAGAACGCTGGCGGTGACGTTCAGGCGATCCAGAGCCAGCTTGGTCTCCGCGGCGCCCGAAAGCTCCCGCTGCCCAAACAGCGGCGCCACACAAAGACACACACAGAGCAGTGGGACATGCTTTCGCTTGTCCCCTTCAAACCATAACCTCGTCGGCAACAATCTTTAGGTGAACACGACAAGCTCCCGGATGCAACAATGATCGACAGACCCGCGTACAATAGGGGGCAAGTGGATCAGAACATCATCGCTACTGTGTTCACGATTGGGCTGCCATGCCTCACGGTATGAGTTGGCATCCTCATTAACAACAGGCGGCTCTCCGACCTCCGCGCCAACATCGACTCGCAGTTCGCAGCGGCGAATCGAAGATTCGATGGAGTAAACCAGCGTATAGATGACTCTAAAGAAACTTTGCGCGCTGAAATGCGCCGCGTCGAAGAGGTTCTCGATGCCCGGCTCAAGCACCTCGAGGAAGAACGAGGCTAAACTCCCGAAGCCCAAACAGCGGCGCCACACACAGAGCAATCTCCCGGATGCAACAATGATCGACAGACCGGCGTACAATAGGGGGCAAGTGGATCAGAACATCATCGCTACTGTGTTCACGGTAGGGCTGCCATGCCTCACAGTGTTAGTTGGCATCCTCATTAACAACAGCCGGCTCTCCGACCTCCGCGCCAACATCGACTCGCAGTTCGCCGCCGTGAATCGAAGACTTGACGGCCTCAACCAACGCATTGACGACTCCAAAGAAACTCTACGAGCCGAAATGCGCCGCGTCGAAGAAGTCCTCGATGCCCGGCTCAAGCACCTCGAAGAAGAGCGAAGCTAAGTAGCTAACATGATTATCCGTTCATCTCCATTGAGTACAATTGTGTTCGATGAGTAATGTTGCCTCGGGTTCGCCGACCCGCGTCCTGATCGCCGACGATGAGGAGAACCAGCGCGCCGGGCTGGCCAAGATGATCCAATCGTGGGGTTACACCGTGGATACCGCGGCGGATGGTCAAGAGGCTTTGGACAAGCTCGCCGTCTCGCCGGCCCACGTCCTGGTGACCGATCTGATGATGCCGCGGGTGGACGGGTTCGAGCTGCTCAAGCGGCTATCCACTCAAGGAAGTCCTCCCGCCTCCATTGTTCTCACCGCCTTCGGCAACATCGAAACCGCCATTCAGACGATGCACGATTTGGGCGCTTTCTGGTTCCTCGAAAAGCCAATCCAGCCCAGCGCGCTCAAGGTCTCGCTCGAGCGGGCCTCTACCCAGAGCCGATTGACGGAGGAGACAGAGCGATTGCAGCGTCAGCTTGCCTATCAAGGCGTGCTGGTGGATCTGGTGGGCGCGTGCGCTCCCATGCAGCAGGTCTTCTCGCTGGTGCGCCAAGTGGCACCCTCCAAGGCCGCGGTTCTCGTGACGGGCGAAAGTGGTACCGGCAAAGAGCTTGTCGCGCGTGCCATTCATCACCTCAGTCCCCGGCGGAATGGGCCGTTCGTGGCCATCAATTGCGCGGCGCTGCCTGAGACGCTAATGGAGAGTGAGCTGTTTGGCCATGAAAAGGGAGCCTTCACAGGAGCAGTGGAGCGGCGCGCCGGCTGTTTCGAACTGGCCCAGCACGGAACACTGCTGCTCGACGAGTTGGCCGAAATGCAGGTCGGAACGCAAGCCAAACTCCTGCGTGTGCTCGAAGATTCGCGGGTCCGGCGCCTGGGCGGCAAGAATGAAATTGCGGTGGATGTTCGCGTGATCGCGTCCACCAACAAGGTAGTGGAAGAAGCCTTACGCAAAGGAGAGCTCCGCGAGGATCTCTACTACCGCCTGAACGTATTCACGATTCTGCTCCCACCGCTGCGTCTCCGCAATGGCGATCTTCCGTTATTATCTGAAGCCCTCATTGGCATGCTCAACATGAAGCATAGTTGCCGCGTGACCGGCGTCGAGCCCGATGTCATGGAGCAGTTCGTGAGATACTCCTGGCCTGGAAATGTCCGCGAGCTCCGCAACGTCCTTGAGCGAGCGGTGATCGTGTCAGGCGAAGGCCAAGTCACCAAACATCACCTGCCGCTCGACTTCGGCGTGCCGCCGGGAAGCCGTCCGGCGCAGCAGATGGCCGAACCCGACACGGTTCGCTTGCCGGTTGGAACTACCGTCAGCGATGCCGAAAAAGCTCTAATTCAAATCACGCTCCAGCACACCAAAAACAACAAGACTCGGGCTGCCGAGATCCTCGGCATCAGTTTGAAGACACTCTTCAATAAGCTCAAAGAGTACGGGGCTGCCGCGGAAGCGGAAGCAGGAGCTTAATGGCAGGGGGCCGACGGCGCGGCAGGCGAAACGCCTGCCGCACTCACTGCTACTGCTGACCGTTAGGTCGCGGCGTTTGCCGTGGAGTCTGATCCGTGGTGGTACTAGTCGCCCGGTCAGCCTGGCCAGCCGAGTTGGACGAGGCTTGCGATGGCGCGGTTCCTGTGATATCCAAAGCATACACCTTGACATCCACCCGTCGATTGTTCTTCCGGTCAGCCCTGCTCTTGTTTACTGCATCCGGAAAATCGCTGCCCACACCAAGCTCACGGACATCACGCAGCGGGATATTGTGATTCACCGTCAGATATCTCACCACCGAATCTGCTCGCTTGCGGCTTAGCTCAACGTTGGTCGCTTTATTACCCGTATGGTCAGCGAAACCCTCCACTTCGATGATGTAACCCTTCATATTCATCAGATTCTGAATCGAGGTGTCCAAATCCGCCTGAGCTTGTTTGTCCAACCCGCTTCTTCCCGTTCTGAAAAACACCTGCTGTGTGTTCACCAAGTGATAATTGTCTAGATTCTGGAGTGATTTATCCAGGCGCGACACACCCTCCTGAGCCTGCTGAGCGAGAGAATTGGCGGAATCCGCACGCTGCTGGGCTGTCATTGCAGCGCTGTTCGCCTTTGCCGCCGCGTCGGCGGCTTGGCCTGCGCGCTTGCCCGCGTCAACCGCCTTCTCATCGGCAGTTGCTACCGAACGATCTAAGTCACCAATGCTTGTCTTGTTGTCGGCGGTTTGTTTTTGTACCTGGTTTACCTGGTCCTGGACAGGTGCAATCGCTTCCCGAACGTGCTTTTTGGTCGCGCACCCCCACGATCCGAGCGATATCACGACGACACTTCCTACCAATACTGCTTTACCAGTTAGCATAGACATGCTCCTCTGTTGGAATTGTTTAGCAAACAAAAGGCCAAGCTCTTTAAGTTGTTGAAGGATTGCTTTGGAGTCGAACACGCTGGGTAATTTTTCCCCAGACCACAATCCGAATTACACGGAAGAGAGTAAGTTCAAGTCTTGAATTTTCTGCAACATACAGAGATACCTGGAGTACACCCTAAGGCATCCTTGCCACTGTCTCAGTATTTTGGAACAGAAGAGTCCACTGTATCGCTCCACAGCAGGATCCCTCCCTTCATGTTCCGGACTTTGCGAAAACCCGCCTGCTTTAAGAACTCCACAGCCTTTGCGCTCCGCACTCCGCTCCGGCAGTGAGCGACAACTTCGTCCGCGGAGTTCAACTCATGAACACGTTTGGGTAAGTCACCGAGCGGGATAAGTCGCGCAGCCGGGATGTTACAGATCTGATACTCGTGTGGTTCACGCACATCGATCAGGACGAAAGGCTCACGACGATCGATCTTCGCCTTTACCTCGATAGGATCGATCTCGTCCTGGGTTGCTGGTGTCTGCTGGGCAGGTGTTTGCACACCAGATTGGCCGCTGTGTGGAACCCCGCAGAATTCCTGATAATCGATCAATTCCCGGATGCTGGGACGATCGCCGCATACCGGACACTCGGGATTCTTCCGTAGCTTCAACTCGCGAAAACGCATGGCCAGCGCATCGTAGAGCAGTAGTCTGCCGACCAGTGGCTCGCCAATTCCGAGAATCAATTTGACGGTTTCGGTAGCTTGAATTAAACCAATGGTACCGGGCAGTATCCCGAGCACGCCTCCCTCCGCACAGCTAGGCACCAGGCCGGGAGGAGGCGGCTCCGGGTAAAGACAGCGATAGCACGGGCCATCCTGGTATGCAAACACCGTGGCTTGTCCTTCGAACCGGAAAATCGATCCATAAACATTCGGCTTGCCGAGCAGCACGCACGCATCGTTCACCAGGTAACGCGTCGGGAAATTGTCGGTGCCATCCGCGACGATGTCATAGTTTCTCAAAATGTCGAGCGCATTCTCGCTCGAGAGCGCCGTTTCATGCCGGTCAATCTGAATGTGCGGGTTGATATCGAGCATCGTCTCAGCCGCTGAATCCAGCTTCTTGCGGCCCACATCTTTTGTCCCGTGAATCACCTGGCGCTGCAGATTGGTGAAGTCGACCACATCGAAATCCACTAGGCCGATGCGGCCCACCCCCGCGGCGGCTAAATAAAGACCGAGCGGCGCGCCGAGCCCACCGGTCCCGATCAGCGCGACGCTGGCGCTCTTCAGTTTCAACTGACCCTCCATGCCTACTTCGGGCATGATCAGGTGGCGGCTGTAGCGCAGGATCTCATCCTTGTTCAGCGCGACGGGAGGCGCGGCCAGAGCGGTAGAGCCCCCGGCGATACTGGGCACGATCGAGACCGTGTCTCCCTGGTTGAGGGGGGTAGCGTCCTTGTGCAGGTATCGAATGTCTTCGTCGTTCACATATACGTTGACGAAGCTGCGCAGCTTACCTTCCTCGTTGAATAAGTGCCTGCGCAGATCGCTGTATTTGGATGTCAGCGCACTCAGTACTTCACCGACCGTTGCGCCTTGCACTTCGACCGAATCCTGTTTCTCCGAATACTGCCGTAGCGGGGTGGGGATCAAAATTTTAGCCATAGATTAACTCTTCCTTTGGGGCGTCTTTTTGTTCATCGTCCGGACGATAGCTGTTCGCGTGATCGAAGCGGCCGTTCTTAATCGATAACACAACATAAGAAAACCAGGGGCACGAATTTTCCAGATCGCGCTTGGAGAAATAGGCGTCGCAGTTTGGATGAGAATGGAAGATGCCCAATATTTCCATACCACTTTTGCGCGCGTGCTCGTCCACCCGGTGGAGATCCTTCGGGTCCATCACGAAAAAGTCTTCCTGCGGACCGGTATAGACATTCGGTAGCGGCACAGCCTCCGTGACTTGCCGGGCCGAGCCAAGCATCACGCCGCAGCACTCTTTCGGGTAGACAGCCTCGGCGTGGGCGACTATGCGGTCCCAAGCGGTCTGGTCAATACGAATCATGCATGGCGGCCGGCAAGTGTGCCGTCACTGCCGCCCAGTCTCGAGATCCTTGATGCGGTGCTCGTGGATTAGCACGAGTTGAGCAATCTGGTCGGAGCGCGCACCGAGCAGTTTCATCTCTTCCCGGAAGGCGGCCATTTCGTCGCGCTGCATATGCGCCAGCAACTCGACGCTTTCGGTTAGTGCCTGGATTCTTTCGGTTAGTGCCTGGATTCTTTCGTCGAGATTCATCTCGTCTCCATTGTAGCCGGGCGTTTAAAACTATTCCCGCCAGAAAGGCTCGCTCAAATACTTCGCCGCCCCATCACACAGCACGGTTACAATCACACCCGTCCGCCCTGCGTCCACCAACTCGCGCCCAATCCTCCGCGCGGCAACCAAGTTAGCCCCCGATGAAATTCCTACCAGCAGCGCCTCGTCCCGAGCCAGCCGCCGCACCATCGCGTAAGCGTCCTCGGTCTCGATCCACACATTTTCATCGGCCAGATCGGGATCGTAGATGCCCGGCACAATCGCCGTCGGCATATGCTTCAACCCTTCCAGCCCGTGAAACCCGGAGGACGGCTGCGCCGAAATGCATTTCACGTCCGGCTTCTCACGGCGCAGACGCCGGGCCGTCCCCATGAAGGTTCCGCTGGTTCCCATGCACGCCACAAAGTGCGTGATCCGGCCTTGGGTCTGTTCCAGGATCTCCAATCCCGTCCCGTTGTAATGCGCTTTCCAGTTTGCCGGATTGTTGTACTGATCGGGATAAAAATACAGCTCGGGGTTCTGCGCGTAAATCTCGCGGCACAGCCGGATCGCCCCGTCCGATCCCTCGTTCGCATCGGAGAACACCATCTCGGCCCCGTAAGCGCGCAGCGTATTTTTACGCTCCTGTGATGCATTGCCGGGCAAGCAGAGCTTCACTCTATAGCCTTTGTAAGCCCCGATCATGGCGTAAGCGATACCTGTGTTCCCGCTGGTCGCATCCAGAATCGTTCGTCCCGAACGAAGCTGACCGGTTTTCTCGCCCTCGATAATCATGTTGAGTCCGGCCCGGTCCTTCACGGAGCCGCCGGGATTCAAAAACTCGGCTTTCGCATAGATCTCGATACCGGGTAGATCCGCTGTCATGCGCTTCAGCGATAGCAGCGGCGTGTTGCCAATCTGGCTGAGCAGGCCGGTGGCTCCCGAGCGGGTGAGAGGAGTTGGTGCGACAAGAACGCTCATAGCAGGTCTACCGATCTTATCATCTCATTGTCCGTAGGGATTAGGGGATTAGCTCGAACGCTTCTAATTGGATGCTTCTGGTGCGGTGGGGGCTTCGAAAGAACCACTAACCGGGAGTTCGCGAGGCTCCGATCGGCTTGGCTTGGGTGGTTGGTGACTCCAAACCTAATCTCCCCGGCTGACGATTTCCAGCAGAAGTCCCTCCTCGGAGTTGAAGGTGTGCTGGGCTCGGACTGGCCAAGGCGTCCAGGTAACGCTCATTGACTTGGGCCTGTAGACGCGAAAGGTTTTCTCGTTATTCATGGTCATTTCAACCTGCAAAATGCTGCCCGGGCACTCATGAACCCCCAATACCGGATGGATCCAGTACTGATAGAGGAACAAGCACTTCCGTAGTCTGTATTACTAAATCTTCGTTTCTCCCAGCCGCAGTTGCAGGCGACCCAAACACCGGGTCGCCCGGCAGGCGGCAAAGCCCGACCGCCTGCCCCACAGTTTGCGGCAAAACCGCGCTGTGCTTCAACTCGATCTGCTTTTTTGCGGGATTGGGACCGACGTCGAAACTGAGGCACGGCTCCGGCTCTGCCGCGCTGGGTTATTCGTGTGCATCCGCGGCCGGATCTTTAGCTCGTAGCCACGCCCACCACGATCACGGCCACCGGAACATCCCCCAGCTTAGTCTGCAGCACCCAATCCGCGTCTCCCTGCTTGGCCAGACCCGGCGCATCGGAGTCGGCCTTCCAGAAACTCAGCACGGCGGGATGCGGCGTCCCGGACGCCTTGCGGCTCATGTCCATCAACGCGTCGAAAGCCGGCGTCGCGTTCAGGTCCTTATCCATCGCCGCGGGCGACAGCACCAGGAAATCGCGCTGCGGCGCCGCCCCTTGATGATCGCCGTTGATTGGTATCAAACCATAGCGCAAGGTGTACACGCCTGGCTTGATGCCCTGTCCGCGGCGGTCCTGTCCCTGGGCGTCAAACCGGATCACGCCCAGTAAAGCGCCTTGTGGGATTCCGGCCAGGGTAGCGCCTTCCTCCTTGGCCGCGGCGCCGGCCGGCTTCTGCGAACGGAACCAAATCTCGCAATAAGCCTGTCCGTTGTTCGTGATTTTGCTGCCGTCCTTCTGCAAAGCCTGCGCGATCGGGCCGGCGACTTCCGACGGCGCCGCTCCCGCCGATTCCGATTTGTACTGCCCGACCGCAACGGCACTCGACAGCAAAGCCGCTAACAACAGCTTAGATTTCAAGAAATTGCGCATTGTTTTCATACTACCTTGGCGCGGCAGGCCTTTCAGGCTGCCCTGTAAATAGTTTAATGATGTTTCCGTTAACCTGGAGGCGGGCCGAGGGTTCTAACCCATAGGTGGATTTATGCGACTGACACAACGAGTATTGCTGCTCACCGTGGCCGCAGTTGGTTTTGCAGCGGCCCAAAACGATCCGCCGGACCGCGTGGGCCGGCTGAACTACATTAGCGGTACCGTTTCTTTTCAGCCGGGTGGCGTGGACGATTGGGTCACGGCGAATCTGAACCGGCCGCTGACGAGCGGCGACCATCTCTGGGTAGACCAGGATTCCCGCGCGGAGCTGCACATTGGCGGCTCGGCGCTCCGCCTGGGTCCGAGGACCGCGTTCCAATTCCTGAATCTGGATGATCGCACCACGCAAATCCGCTTGTCGGAAGGCACCCTCATCGTGCGCGTGCGAGTTCTGGACCAGGACCAGGCGTTCGAAGTGGACACTCCGAATCTGGCTTTCTCGCTGTTGCGTCCGGGCGAATACCGCATTGACGCAAACCCGGATAACGAGACAACGACGATCACGGTGCGCGGCGGTGAAGGCGAAGTGACGGGAGGCGGTCAGGCATTCCCGGTCCATCCCGATCAGATGGCCCGCGTGACCGGTAATGACTCGGTCACCTACGATATCGTGGCGCCGCAATCGCCGGACTATTTCGAGGAGTGGGCCATGTCGCGCGACCGGCAGGAGGATCGTTCCCAATCGGCGCGTTACGTTTCCCGTGAAATGATTGGCTACGAGGATCTGGATTCGAATGGGTCGTGGCGGCAGGAGCCGGAGTATGGCGCCGTGTGGGTGCCTCGTACCGTTCCCGCCGGTTGGGCGCCTTAACCGCTACGGCCACTGGGCGTGGATTGAGCCGTGGGGTTGGACCTGGGTGGACGATGCGCCATGGGGATTTGCGCCGTTCCATTATGGCCGTTGGGCCGTGATCGGAGGAGGCTGGGGATGGATTCCGGGGCCTGCTCGGGTGAGACCCGTCTACGCACCGGCGTTGGTTGCCTGGGTGGGCGGCCCCCGTTTCAACCTGTCGATCTCAGTGGGCGGTGGGGGCGGAGGCGTGGCTTGGTTCCCGTTAGGCCCTCGTGAGGTGTACGTACCGGGTTATCGCGCCAGCCCGGCGTACATCAACCGCGTGAATACGACGAACACCACCATTAACAATGTCAATGTGACCAACGTGTACAACAACACCAACGTCACGAATGTGCGTTGAACTAAGCCGCAAGCGGCAGTTGTGAGGATCTCGTCTTCGCATTGTTGTGCGGCATGAGCCCGGCGTCCTTCTTGCGCCGGCCCATCGCGCTTCCTTTTGATCGCAAAATCTGATCTCGTCA
>JBPCOQ010000041.1:0-20449 GCA_051000095.1 Bryobacteraceae bacterium
CAGGGATCACGCCTTCTTGCTGGTTGCCGTTCAGACTGGTCTGCGGCTTTCCGAGATGACCAGCCTGTGCATTCCGGATGCCGTGCTGGGAAGCGGCGCGCACGTACGCTGTATGGGCAAAGGGCGAAAAGAGAGATGTACCCCACTGACCAGGCAGGCCGTTGACACTCTCAAACTGTGGCTGCGGGAGCCTCGGCGCAGTCTGGGCGACATCCTGTTTCCGAGCGCCAGAGGTACTCGGCTCAGCGCGGACGGAGTGCAACTTCTTTTAGCCAAGCACGTTGCTACGGCGGGGCGGCACTGCCCTTCGCTCAAGAAAAAGCGGGTGACACCGCATGTGCTCCGCCATTCGGCTGCTATGGAACTTCTACAAGCAGGTGTCGACCGTTCCGTGATCGCGCTTTGGCTCGGACACGAATCCATCGAGACAACCCAGATATACCTGGATGCTGATCTCGCGCTCAAGGAAAAGGCGCTATCCAAGACGACTCCCCTGGTGAAGGGCAAGCAGCCAGGTCGATACCGGCCTGACGACAAGTTGCTGGCTTTCCTCAAGAACCTGTAAGCAGTCCTCCAGACTATGCCGAGTCCGCCAACCACTTCCGCTCTGGCAACCGCCGTCATTCCAGGCTGTCGCTGCATGAGTCGATATTTACTCGGCATAGTCCGGAACTCGGCATAGTGCCGGAAGCGATGAGCATTGGCCGGAGCCACGCCCGCGCTGCCGCGATGATGACGGAACAGGGAACGCAATCCCGCCGGCGTCATGGCATGTCCTCTCGCCCGGCCCTTCAGCGAGACGAAGATCTCGGAGGCATTCGTCAGCGGCCGCTCGGTCCGCACATAACATTGCAATAGATGAATGGTTTCGGGCGGCAAGGGCAACACCCGCACTCTCTGCCCCTTACCGCGCACGCGTAACTGCGATTCGGCCAGCTCCAGATCCGCCAGCTTCAGGCCCAGCACCTCGCGCGAGCGTAATCCATTCAACAGCATCAGCGCCACCATCGCCAGATCGCGGGCCGTGCGGAAACTCGACCAGAAACGCGCCACCTGTTCCACCCCTAAAGGCACGATTACCCGCTGCGGCACTTTCAGCTTCAGATCGGCCCCGGCGGTGCCGCGCGGTTTGCCATAGCCCAGCGGCGAGCGCCGCCAATACTCGCGTTTCAGCGCATAGGGACTGTGTGGCATCTCGTCCTGGAAGAAGAATCGGAATAGACGCCGCAGCATACTGGAGCGGTTGTTCACGTTCTCATTGGTGGGCTTGGGAAGCTCGTTCACTGAGCGCGAACGTAATCGACCAGCGTCGATTCGGTGAACTGCCCGGCTTCGAAACGATACACATCGACACCTGGCTGCCAACTCCACCAACGCACAAAATGCAGCAGCGTGTTGCCATAAGTGCGCAACGACAGCAGCTGCAATCCGCGCACGCGCTGCAGGTCGAGGAAGCCGTTGGCCCATTCGATCTCGCGGCCCTGCTCATCCACCAGCCGGAACGGTGAATCGCTGGCTGGGGCATCGCTTCGATACAGCAGACGAAAAGTCATGGCGATATCAAAATGCCCGGCCCCGCTCCAGACAATGTTGAAAATCGGAAACTGTGGCGCCCGCTGCGAAGAAACTGTTGGGATCGTGTCCGTCCGGCAGTTCCACCCGCCCGGCGTACACTCCCGCCCGGCGCAACTGAGCAGCCAGACGGTGGGCCGGGTTCCGTCCGGCCCGATCCGCATCCAGGCACACATACACGCTGCGCGGCGGCGCCTGGCAAAGCTGCGCCAGTTGAACCGCATTCGGCAGCGCGCCCAGCAATGCCACGGCATTGTCGAAACCGGCCTGCCACAAAGAGGCCAGATCGAATAATCCTTCAACGACCACAATCACACTGCAGCCCACGCGTACTTGATTCCAACCGTACAGCCCGCCCTTGGGCCACGGTAGAAAATGATGCCGCCGGTCCGCTCGATCGAGGCCGCGCCCATACAGATTGGCGTTGCCATCCAGGGGAAACCTCAGGCAGCGATAAAAGCGATCGCACCCGCGCGCATTCAGCAACCCGCTCTGTTCGATCTCAGTGCGCGCGTAACCGGCGTCTTCCAGGTGCGCCCGTAGACAGGCTCCCGGAGCATAGCCGATCCGCATGCGCTCAATCACTTCGGCCGAATCAACGCCGCGCTGCTGGAGATAAGCCAGCGCCTCAGCGAGCGCGGCAACTGCCGTTGATAGAACCGCACCGCTTCTTGGAGCGGAGTTGGTGCGCTCTCGACCTGGCGCAAGCGGGTCAGCGCTTCGCGGAATGTCAGACCTTCCAGCAACTCCATCAAGCGGATCAGATCGCCGCCGCGCCCGCAGCCATGGCAATAGAACACGTTCTTACGGCGATTGACATAGAAGGAGGGCTGCGTTTCCCGATGCAGGGGGCAAAGTCCCGCCACTTCCTGGCCGCCTCCGCGCCACAACATTCTCCAACCGTGTTGTTGTAAGTAGTCCAGCAGCGAATAGCGCCCCGCCGCGGTCCCCGCATCGTCGTTTCTCATCCCGGTCTTGGCTCCGGGATCAGAATACGCAACGCCGCTCTCCAATCCCAGGCAAGGATGGTGGGCGCGCGAAAAATCGGCGCTTGCCGCGCCAAATACAACCAACACAGCAATGACTCCAGCCGTCGCTCGAACCAGCGCCGCAACGTGGACCCATCCGGAATCCGGTCGGGGTCTTGCAGTGTGGGCGCAGTCCGCTCTAACGGAGCGCCGTCGCAGAACTGTTCACAGCTTTGCTGGCGCGTGAACACACTGTAGTGTGAGTACGGCAGCGACCAGGCGGGCAAAACCGTACACGTGGTTTCGCAATGTTTGCAAAATCCGCGCCGGACGCGAATCCAGTCGTGCCGCTCGTCATGAGCCTGTTTCCAGCGCCGCCCATGGCCGATGATCGCGGCTTCGCGGCAAGCCGGACAGTGCCCGTGGAAGCCATTCCCAGTCGACTTTGTCCGGCTCGGGGTTGCTTCCGGGTCCGTTCGTGGGATAACTACAATCATCTCGGCGCGAAGGCCCGGCCCGAGTCACCCGCCCAGGATTGCTCGGTCCAAGCCTTCGCACCTTCATATCAGATCCGCCTGAAAAAGAACAAGATCTCCTCCGGGAACCCGCTCCCGACGATTGGCCGGTTAACAGTCACAAATCACGAAAAAATATTTCCAGGGCTGATTCGGCATTTGTTTGGAAGTGGTTGCCGTGGAGGCGGAGTCACGGGGTTAGGCGATTATTTGGAAAATCGCTATGCCGATCTGTACAATCATGCAGCTTCTGGAGGAGCATCCGATGAACGATAGCGATTCTTTGATCCCCGACCCGCGTTGGTTCCAAGCGCCGAACGAGCGCACGCCGCGGTTCTTTCTTACCTACTCCCAGGTCTCGATTGCGGTGCAGGAAGCTCTCCGGGAAATGGCGCCGGCCGAGTTTTTTGCGGACCTCAGCCAGTTCAAGAACGAACGTGCCGCCTATGCCATGCTGGCGTACGCAGCTAGCCGTCCCTTCCGTCCCAAGAGCCGCACCGATTTCACTTACGATGTCACGAATGCAACCGCGATGATGACGTTCTACCGCTTTTCCAGGCGCAAGTTGATCGCTGGCCTTGGAGAGGCGCACGCCCGCCTCGTGGCAGCCGGGCACGATGACCTGGCGCAGCTCTACGATCCCTGGGATCTCAAGTACATGCTGAAGGCAGTGAAGAAGAAGCGCTCCCGGAAACCCCTTCATCGATTGCTTCTGGCGGAAGGGAAGCTGGTCAATGAGCTCACGGGGTTCAGTGGGCTCGATGCGTACTCGCCTAAAGAGCAGAAGAAAGAAACAGGAATGATCGTGAAGCGCTGGCGCTCTACTCTGCGAAACCTGTGCCTCGGCATCGACCTCAGCAGCCTGGCCGCGCCCTTATTCGAAGTGGCCACCAACGCTTATCTAAATGTGAACCAGCCTGAGAGCGTGAGCGAGCCTGAGCTTTGGGACGAGTTGTTGGACTTGGCCGCTTGAGTGGCACAGCGCGCCTTCGCAAGTTGCACTGAAGGGTTGTTCCCGGAAAAATTGTCGCGGCGCGCAAGAAACGAAAATTTAGTGGCACAGCGCGGCTTTGCCGCAAACTGTGGGCAGGCGGTCGGGCTTTGCCGCCTGCCGGGCGACCCGGTGTTTGGGTCGCCTGCAACCGCGGCTGGACGTAGACAGCAAGACTCTCTGCTGCGCTACAGTTGCGAATTGTCGCGGCGCGCAAAGAAAAGAAGATTTAGTAATACAGGCCGCATCGTTCGGCGATCAGCTCGCGAATCATGGCAATGACCCCGTGGGCCGGTTCCGGCCGTCGATGCCGTATCCTTTCTAAACCGATCTCGCCGGCGACACCGCGCGCTTCGTGATCCAGATCATAGAGCACCTCCATGTGAACCGAAATAAAGCCGAATGTCCGGACCAAGCCTGGTCTGCCGCGGCTCGCGGTCAGTCGGCAGGTTTCGAGAAGTTGTGATTCGTAGCTGCTAGTCTGCGCCATGGCGAATGGAATACTGTGCGCGGTACAGAGGAGCTCCGCTTTCGCACTTCGCCCTAACATCGCCGGAAGTCATTGATCTCATCGAAGAGGCGTTTAGTCGCACCCTCTGAAAGGCAGAGTGGAATAGGCGCTTTCGCCTGTTCTCCAAAAAAACACACCAGGCGAAACCGCCTGCGCCACTCTGGAAATTCGCAAGTCTGGAAATTCGCAAGTTGCTGAAGGTAAGTCGGATCTCACAAAGTAAGTGACATTGCGTACTCCTGCGTGCCGCGTCGAGACTCATCTGGACGCCTGGCTGGTGCGAAATGCTGCCTAAATCCGGCGGGCGGGCGCGGGGCAACAGCCGGCCCCGCAGACGTCGTGGCTGGGGCCCTGTCCGCCCATGGCCCGCGGCTGGCACAGGCCGCAGCGCTCGGCGATCAGTTCGCGGATCATGGCGATGAACCGCGGGTCGGTTCCGGCCGTCGATGCCCGGATCATTGTTAAACCAATCTCGCCCGCGACAACGCGGGCCTCGCGATCCAGATCATAGAGCACCTCCATGTGATCGGAGATAAAGCCGACCGGCGCGACAATCGCATCCGTGGCGCCTTGCGACCGGATTTCGCGAAGAGCGTCGAGAATGTCCGGACCAAGCCAGGGCTGCTGAGGCGGGCCGCTGCGGCTCTGGTACACCAGCCGCCACCGGCCGCGGCCGATGGTGCTCGCGATCAGGCGGCAGGTCTCGAGAAGTTGTGGTTCGTAGTTGCTAGTCTGCGCCATAGCGAGCGGAATGCTGTGCGCGGTGTAGAGGAGCGCTACATTCGCACGGTGCTCCGGTGGGATCTGCGCAAATGCCGCTTCGACATTCCCAGCCATCACGTCAATAAACAGCGGGTGATTGTAGAACACTCGTAGCTTGTCGATCTCGGGCGCTCCATCGCCCACTTGAGCGCGCGCCCGGTGAATGTCCTCACGATACTGCCGGCAGCCCGAATAGCCGCTGTAGGCGGACGTGACGAAAGCTAAAGCGCGTTTCCTTCCGTCATCGCGCATCGTCCTCACGGCATCCCCGAGCAAGGGATCCCAATTTCGATTGCCCCAGTAAACCGGTAGATCGGGGCCGTGTTGGCGCAACTCTTCCCGCAACGCCGCCACCAGTGCCCGGTTTTGATCGTTGATTGGACTGCGGCCGCCGAAATGATCATAATGCCCGGCCACTTCCAGCAGGCGATTGCGCGGGACATTCCTGCCGCGCAGAACATTCTCGAGAAAGGGAATGACGTCGTCTGGTTTCTCAGGACCCCCAAATGAGACCACCAGGATCGAGTCGTAGAATTGCTCGGGCACCCGAAGATATCGTCCTAAGATCAACACAGGCACGAATGCCTGTGCCACTCTGTGGATACAATAGCATGACAAAACAGACTTTCGATCCAGGCTTGACCACGCAGTTCGGCGGTGAACTACGCCGAACGATCAACAAAGACGGCAGCTTCAACGTCCATCGGAGAGGCGCCCCGTTCCGCAATGTTAGTTTCTATTTATTCTTAATCGACACTACCTGGCCCAGATTCATCGGCGTGGTGCTGATGGCCTACCTGATGGTGAACCTGCTGTTCGCGTTTCTGTTTGTCGCCACCGGCATTGAGCACCTGATCGGAGAGCAGACCAACACCGGAATCGGACCTTATCTGAGCGCATTCTTCTTCAGCGTGCACACGCTGACCACGGTCGGTTACGGCAGCGTGTATCCGTCGGGACTGGCAGCGAATACCATTGCCGGGCTGGAAGCAATGACCGGGTTGATGGGATTTGCGCTTGCAACCGGGCTGTTATACGGACGGTTCTCCAGACCCTCGGCGCGCATTGTCTTCAGCGACGTCATGCTGGTGGCGCCCTATCAGGAGGTCACCAGCCTCCAGTTCCGGATTGCCAACGAGCGCGATAACGTGCTGATGGATGTCGAGGCCAAAATACTGATGATGTATGTCGACCATAGCGAAGGCGAGCAGCGCCGCAAGTATGCGGCCTTGGAGCTAGAGAGATCCAGCGTTTATTTCTTTCCACTCACCTGGACTGTGGTGCATGCTATCGGACCGGAGAGTCCGTTGCATGGTAAGACGGCCGAGGATCTGGCAAAGGTAGAAGCCGAGTTCCTGATCCTGGTGAAGGGGTTCGATGAGACCTTTAGCCAGGTGGTGCACGCCCGATACTCGTACCGGCATGACGAAATATTGTGGGGGGCCCGGTTTCAGCCGGCCTTTTTCGTCGATCGCGGTGGCGGCCTCATCCTCGAGCTCAATCGCGTAAACGACCGGAAACTACTAGTGAGCTAAGTGGCACAGATTTTCCAGTCTGTGTCTGGGTTTCTACATTCAGGCGGCGCCGGTTGCTAACCAGGTTGCTAACCTGTGGGCCGATTGGCAATCGGCCCAGCGCTAGACCAGAGGAACGCTTCGGGGTGGCAACCAACCCAGCCTTAACGGGATTCATCTCGATATAATGAGCGATCTTTCCGAATTCGATTTGATCGCGCACCAGATGGTCGTACTTTCATCTTGCCAAAAGGGCCGCCCCGTAAGCTTCAAAAGTTCATTGGCTTTCCTGGCAGTGAACCTCTTGAGCGAATGCATGGCCTTCGATCCATACAGATCTCGTACAGATGCGGCAAACGGCGTTGACGAAGGCCGCCACGGAACGGCAGTGGCTCTTTCCGTATCAGGATTCTCAGTTTCTTGGGGGAGGCCGATTGTCAATCGGCCTGCAGGTTAGCCAACCTGCCCCACTTGAAAATGTAGAAATTCCAGGTACAGACTTTCCAGTCTGTGTTGGGTTGAAACAGTATGGCCTGCAATTTGCAAGATAAGTATTCGAACCCCGGCCCGAATTCGGACCCATTTCTGGAGATTACCTTGAAACACATAGCAAATCTACTTTCCCTACTCGCGGTTGTTTCGTTTGTCTTGGTGGGTAATGCTGACACAGCGCTGGCGCAAGGCACCACACTGGCCGCATCGCCAACCCAGATCATGTTCACGGGCCAATCTAGAATGGCATCCTCCATTCCGGCGCAAACTGTGACTGTGACTTCCACCGGCGGGGCCGTGTCGTTTACGGTGGGTTCCGTTGTTTCATCGGGGAATTGGCTTGCGGTGACTCCCCTGGCGGGCACTACCCCAACTCAGCTCTCTGTGTCCGTCACCAGCGCTGGGGATAGCCTGAATCCAGGAATAACTTATCCGGGTCAATTCACGATCAGCGCCCCAGGAGTCCCGTCGATCAATGTCGGCGTAACGCTAAATCTTGCTGGCACGACTGGTGCGGGAGTGACCGCCACCCCCAATCCCGTGGTATTCAATGTTCCAGCGGGGAGCACGTCGTCGATTCAGCAACAGTTGACGATCTCGACTACGGGCGCGGCGACCTCAGCTACGATCACAGCCAGCACAGGTACCGGTGGGAATTGGCTGAGCGTGTCTTCTTCTTTTATCAGTATCAGCTCTGTTCCCGGCACAGTGGCAGTGATTGCGAACCCGGCAGGCTTGGCGAACGGCTCTTACACCGGCTCGGTCACGATAACGCCAGGAATCGGCGCGGTTCAGGTGGTTACGGTGATGTTGAATGTCGGCACCACGGGGACTTCCGGCCTGACCGTCACGCCTGGCTCGCTCCCTACTGTCACAGTCCCGGCTGGGAGCACTGCTCCGGTCAATCAAACACTTACCGTTACCACTACAAGCGCCTCGGTGTCCTTCACCGCTGGCGCAACCACGACGGGCGCTCAAAACTGGCTCTCCGTGAATCCGCCCGGAGTCCAGACTGTTACACCGATCACCCCGGTACAGCTCATGGTCAGCATCAATCCCACCGGGCTGGCAGCTAATACTTATACAGGGTCTATCACGCTCACTCCACAAGGCGGCGGGACACCGATTGTGATCCCAGTCACTCTGGTCGTCAGTGGTTTACCAGCCTTAACTGTCACTCCGGCGATGTTGTCATTTGCCTATCAGACCGGGACGGCTTTTCCGCCCGCGCAAACGCTCACCATTGGGAGCACCGGTGGCGCGCTGAGCTTCAGCGCTTCAGGCAGCACTAGCTGGCTGGTCGTCACCCCAGCCAACGGCGGGACGACGGCTGGCGGTCCGCCCGCCGTAATCAGTGTTCAGGTGAATCCCACGGGTCTTGTCCCCAATACCTACACAGGTACAATTACGATAAATTCAAATGCCGCGTCCAACAATGGACTTACCATCCCCGTCACTTTGGTGGTCAGCAATCAGCCGATTCTGCAGCTCGGCAATAGTGGAACTACATTCACCTATCAGCTCGGCACTGCGCTCCCCACCGCGCAGACCGTGGCGGTGACCAGTTCGGGAAATCCTCTGACCTTTACGGCGACAGCGGTTCCTGGGATTAACGGCAGCGCTTTCCTGAATGTCAGCCCGGCAGGGGGCACTACGCCTCAATCCTTGAGCTTCACGCTGAATCCGGCGGTGCTGGCGGGCCTCGGGGTGGGAACTTACACCCAAACGGTAAATGTCACAGCGCCCGCGGCCGGCAACAGTCCGCAAAGCTATCCGGTGACGCTGATTATCTCGAACAGCACTCTGCTGGTACCCAGCCAGAACGCCCTGAGCTTCAATTATCAGATCGGACAATCGCAGCCGGCCATCCAGACCGTGGGCGTTTCGAGCACTGGCGCTCCGCTAACTTATACAGTGGCCGCTACCAGCGGTAACTGCGGTAGTTTCCTGTCGGCCACGCCTGCCAGTGGAACGACCATGGCCGGCAATGTGGCCGTCTCCGTCAACACCACGGGGCTGGCCGCCGGGACCTGCATGGGCGTGATTAGTATCTCATCCGCCACGGCCGGCAACGCTGTCAACATTCCGGTCACGCTGTTCGTGAGCGCCACCCCGCTGCTGAATGCCAGCCCGAGCGCGATCAACCTCACCACCCAGGTAGGTACCAGTCCCGCTAATCAAACCATTGCACTGACCAGTACCGATCCAGTCACGCCTTTGAATTTCACGGTGACCTCCACTACCATCAATGGCGGTAATTGGCTGCTGGTGGGACCGACCAGCGGTGCCACTCCTTTGAATCTGACCGTAGGTTTCACCACCAATGGTCTGCCGGTTGGGACTTACAACGGCAGCATCACCGTCACTTCCACCGGCCCGGCGAATTCACCAGTGGTGATCCCGGTCACGGTAGTCGTAGCGCCTTCCGCCACGGCTTCACCAACCCCGTCCGCGCTCACATTCAATCAGGCCTTTGGAGGTCCGGCTCCAGCCACCCAAACCATCCAGTTAACAAGCACCACGGCGGGCCTTAACTTCACCACCACCGCCACTACTTTCAATGGCGGAACTACTTGGCTGTCGGTGACGCCGGCCGCGGGCCTGACCCCCCAAGCCGTGACCGTGACGGCGAACGGCACCGGGCTGGCCCAAGGCAGCTACAGCGGTGTCATTACTTTCCAGGTCTCGGGCGCCGCGAACACTCCCGTCAATGTTCCGGTTACCCTAATCGTGGGACCCGCGCAGAGTCTGGTCGTCACCCCCACAACGCCCGTAAGCTTCACGTTCCAAGCCGGCTCACTGACAACGCCCGCCGCTCAGACCGTTCAGTTGACGAGCACCGGCGGGAATGTTCCGTTTACAGCCACCGCAACGGCTGTGGGCGGGCAGAATCTGGTGACGGTAACTCCGGCCAGCGGAAATACGCCGGGACCGCTTTCGATCGCGCTGAGCCAGACGGTTCTCGCAACTCTGGCGCCCGGAAGCTACACTTCCCAGATCACGATCGCCTCCCCGAATCTGCCATCGCAAATTTTGAACGTGACGGTTACCGTCACAGCGGCGGCGCCACCCAGTGTGATGTCGGTTGTGAATAGCAGCAGTGGCGTGCCAGGCGCCGTATCTCCAGGCGAGATCATCACGATCTTCGGCGCGAATATTGGTCCGGCGACTCCGGCTGGGCTGCAGTTGACGCCTCAGGGAACAGTGAGCACGAACGTGGGGAATACTGTCGTCCTGTTCGATGGCTTCCAGGCCCCGCTCACCTATGTTTCGAGCGGGCAGATCAACGCGATCGTCCCTTACGATATCGCCGGGCGAGTCTCGACCAATGTTGTCGTTCAGCGCAATGGACAATCGTCAACGTCCCTGCAGCTTCAGGTGGTGGACACCGCGCCCGGGATTTTCTCGCTCAGCATGGGCGGCAATGGACAGGGTGCGATCCTCAATTCCAACGGCACTGTGAACGGCGCAGCGAACCCGGCGGCCAAGGGATCGGTAATCGTGATCTACGCAACGGGTGAAGGGGTACTGACGCCGCAGCCGCCAACCGGCTCGGTGACCAGCGCGACTGGCCCCACCTTCCCCAAGCCGGTGAGTAACGTTGCGGTGACGATCGGAGGCCAGCCAGCGCAGCTTCTGTACTCTGGAGAAGCGCCGGGATTGGTGTCGGGCGTTTTGCAGGTGAATGCAGTTGTTCCACAGAACATCGGCAGCGGTTCCCAGACTGTCGCATTGACAGTGGGCGGCGCCACCAATCTGCAACAGGCGATCACGGTGGCCATCCAGTAGCCATCCCCGTTGGGCAGGTGATCTCGTCACCTGCCAGCGACCGAAGGTCGCCCTGGTTCCATCTCGTATCCTATAGCTTGATCAACACCCTCGTCCTCGAAAACCTCAAGCACCGGCCATTGCGGACCCTGCTCAGCATCATTGCCATCGGGGTGCAGGTCACCATGATCCTCACCTTGGTGGGCTTGAGCCGGGGCATGCTGGACGATCAGAAAAGGCGCGCCAAAGGCGTCGGCGCCGACATCCTGGTGCGGGCGCCTGGCAGTTCGCTGCTCGGGCTGAGCACCAATATGACCGCCAAGTACCTGCCCTTCATTCAGAAACAGCCGCATGTAAAACTTGCGACCGGAGTTCTGGTGCAGGGAACCGGTGGACTCAACTCGGTGACTGGTCTGGATCTCGACAGCTTTAACGCCCTCAGCGGCGGATTCCATTACATTTCAGGCGGGCCATTCACCGGGCCGGATCAGGTCATCATCGATCAATATCAGGCCAAGCAGTACAACCAGAAGACCGGCGACTCCATAGACCTCCTGAATAAATCCTGGAAGGTCGTAGGCGTAGTTGAGCCCGGTATGCTCGCGCGCGTGGTGGTTCCGCTGAACGTGCTTCAGGAGCTGACCGCTAACACCGGCAAAGTCACAGTGATCTACGTCAAGCTCGATGATCCCGCTCGAACGAATCAGGTGGTTGCGGACCTCCGCGGGAAGCTGAAAGACTCGCCCATCTATTCAATGGAAGAGTACGTGTCTCTCTTCTCCGTAAGCAATGTACCCATGATCAGGGAGTTCATCGCCATCATCATTGGTTTAGGAATTCTGGTCGGCTTCCTGGTGGTGTTTCTTTCGATGTACACGGCGGTGCTGGAGCGCACCCGCGAGATTGGCGTCCTAAAGGCGCTAGGCGCGTCACCCGTGTACATTCTGAATATCCTGCTGCGCGAAACGGCGCTGCTGGCGGTGGCGGGCGCGCTGCTTGGGATTGGTCTCACGTATGGAACGCGCGCCCTCATCATGGGCTTGATCCCGGGGTCGCTGATTCAAGCGATCGTGCCGGACTGGTGGCCGATTGCCGGCGGCCTCGCCTTGACCGGGGCGATGTTGGGAGCGCTGTACCCGGGTTGGAAGGCAGCGCGCCAGGATGCGATCGAAGCCCTTGCGTATGACTGACTATGACTGACTCTGAGCAGCCCATCATCTCGACCCGAGGCCTGCGCAAAGTCTATCGCCAGGGTGAAGTGGATGTCCATGCGTTGCGCGGCGTCGATTTGGACGTCGGCAAGGGGGAGTTTCTAGCGGTGATCGGCCCGTCCGGTTCCGGCAAATCGACTCTGTTCCATATTCTGGGTGGACTTACGCCACCGACTTCGGGCACCATCCACATTGCCGGAAGAGACCTGCTGCAGATGGCCGAGGCGGACCGGACCAACCTCCGCAAGTCGACGGTTGGGTTTGTTTTTCAGAAGTACAATCTGCTGCCGACGTTGACGGCGCGGGCCAATATTGAGATCGCGCGAGATATCGCGGGCACAATGAACACTCCGAATCCTGGATTCGAGGAAGTGTTGAAGTTGTTAGGGCTTTCGGACCGGCTGGATCACAAGCCGAGGGCGTTATCCGGCGGCGAGCAGCAGCGCGTGGCAATTGCCAGAGCGATTGTGAATCACCCGGCGATCTTACTCGCCGACGAGCCAACGGGAAATCTGGACACGCGAAATTCGACAGCCGTGCTCGGGCTATTGCGCGATTTGAACGAACGTACAGGCCAGACCATCCTGATGATCACGCATAACCCGGAAGCCGCAGCCTACGCCCACCGTACGCTAACTATGCGCGACGGCAGAATGTAGAACATGCTCAGCTTGTTCGCTTACCAGGGTTTAGAACGTAAACTGAAAGTACCATGCGCAAAACCTACACATTGGAGTATTGGCGGGACGGTGACTGGTTGGTTGGCCGCCTGCGGGATGTTCCCGGTGTCTTCAGCCAAGGCGCGACCAGCAATCAGCCACCCAAAGCTATGGGAATGTGGAACATGCTTTAGCTTGTTCCCTTCAGAACTCGTACCGCAAGCTGAACTGCATAGCCCGTGGATTCGTCAGCGTAGTGGTATATTTTCCAAAATTATTCGGATCAGTCAAACTCAAGTCTATGGTGTTGACATCGAATCTCACCGAATTGGTGACGTTGAAAGCTTCCGCCCGGAACTGCAGCGTGTGTGGCTGATCCCGCAGCGTGAACAGATAGAAGCGCTTGCTCAAGCCGGCATCGATCGTGAAGAACCCGTCGCCACGCAGCCCGTTGCGTTGCCCGGCGCCGCCTGGACTGGTGAACCCGTAAGAGGCCAGGGCAGCCGTAGGATTGGGAAACAGGTTCGGTCCGGGCGCGCCAGATACTGCTGGTGCGTTCTTAGAGGTTTGGGGCACCGGCGCAGGTCCCACTTGCGTGGCCCAACCGCCGATCTCCCAGTTGGTGGGATATACAGCGCCATTCGAGACGCTTACCGGTAGGCCGCTCGATTGCCGCCAGATGCCACTCAACTGCCACCCTCCGAGCACCTCGTCAACAAAACGGTTGGATCCCCCTAGGAACCTCTTGCCTTTGCCGAAGGGTAGCTCCGCGACCCAGAAGGCACTCACGAGGTGAGTAGTGTCATAGTCCGAGACCCCCTTGTTCAACTGAGGTGACCAGGAGTTGAGAATGACGGCTGAGAAGTTGGAGGTGGATGCCTCGCGCACCGATCCCAAGTCGATCGACTTCGAGTAGGTGTAGTTTAGGTCGAACTGGATGCCATTGCTGAAACGCTTTCGCACAGTCCACTGCATCGCGTGATAATCTCCGCCGCCTCGTGACCGTAAACTGCCCAGAGCCGAATACTGGCTGTTGAACAATGCGTACGGCCCCAGATCGCTGCAGGCGGGGTTGCACTTGCCGTTCGATCCAGGTACATCGATGTGCGACAACGCCGTCGTATAGTCAGGCGCGGCATTGAAGTACTGCGCGAAAATCGCCTGTGTCGCGGTCAGGCCATTGCCCGCGGCTCCGGACCACAGATCCTCCCAGAACGGAATCTTAGGAACAAATTGATACAGATCCTTGGCGCTACTGGCATTGGGATGTGCGTTGATGATGTCCGCGAGCATGCTGGCAGCCTGAAAATACGTTTGGCCGGATTTTGGATCTTTTAGGTTGGTCGGCTCCGCCAAATCGTCGCGGATAAGCGAGTGCCTGGAGAGCCGTCCCACGTAGGAGCCCTGCACAAAAAATCCATGCGAGAATTCACGGCCAACGCTGAAATCCAGATCCATTATATAGGGAGATCGGAGGTGATCGTCCACGCCATTCGTGATTTGGAAGATGTCGGGCTGTGTTTGCGGAAATCCGGTTGAGGCCGGAGGTTTCGGAAACACCGGGCTCGAGAACGGCACCGCTGTAAATCCCGCATATCTCGGAAGGTTAAGCGCGGTCCCGGCTGGAGGATTGGTCAGCGAGGTAGAGAAGCCCAACGCCGTCGCATCCTGCGATCGAATCAGGGTTTCTCCGAACAGGTCGTAGAACATCCCAAATCCGGCGCGGATCGAGCTCTTGCCCGGACCGCCGAACAAGAACTTGGAAATCCCCCCGCTCGCTTGCGGGGAATAAGCCAGCGCCAGCCGTGGCGCCCAATCCCGCTGCGTGTCATACAGGGGTCGGCCACCTGGAGCGCTCGCCAGGTTATACGTGATCCTGGGTACTAGCGATTGCGGCTTACCCTGGTCGGCCAAGCCTCCCCGCATGTCGAACCATTGGCCCAAAGGAATGTTCGCGCTGGTTTGGTAGCCTTGCTGCTCATAAATGGGAGGCAGCAGAGAGAATCGTAGTCCGGCGGTCACCGTGAAACCCCGCGTTACCTTCCAGCTATCCTGCGCATACATTTCGTACTCTTCGTCGGCGAACTTCCGGAACACGGGCGTCCCTTCCGGCAGCACCTTGCCCGTCAGGTCGAAGTTGAACTGTCCCGTCAATTGAGACATCAATCCAAGCAGGTTGGTGAACTGGCGCTTGTAGTTGGAAGTGTTCTTGGCGTCGGCGGTCAGGAACTCTTTCCCGCCGGTGTTCAATAGATCCGCATTCGCCAAGGCGTCGCTGAATGCGGTCGCGTAGCTTGTACGGTTATTGCGAATCACGCGAGCAATGGCTCCGAAGCTGACGCTGTGTGCGCCTTTGGTCCAAACCAGATCGTCGCCAATCGTATACACCGGGATGATTCGCGTTAGGCCGTCGGTAATCGCATGGATGTCGGTAATGCCGCGTAACCGGTCGACCGCCGTGGTCTGCACGCCCGTCGTCTGGGTGCCTTGGCGGGTGTAGCCGAAATGGAAAGAATTCACCAGCGTTGGCTTCAGCACGCCCGTGTAACCAATCGCATACCCTTTGCTGTTTTCGAGTAGAACGGTCGAGTTAGGATCGCCGGGAAATTGCGGTAACCCGTTCGCAAAATTGTCATTCTGCAGGTTGCCTCGCCAGAAGATCTGATGATTGTCGTTCAGCCGGTAATCGAATTTCGCGATGTAGGTATTCCAGCGTAGGGGCGTGGAAGAGTTAAAGCGATAGCCCGAAGTATTCAGCGCGTCACCCGCGGTGGTGTCGTTCGGCAGCGGATACGATTGCAGCGTCTTCAGCACGGCTGGATTCACGCCGATGCCGGCCGGATCGATGGCCTTGATGTCGGCGGGTGTCAGTTGCTTCATCTGATTAGACGTTGTCAGATACGTGAAGATCCCCTGACGGAACAGTTTGTTCGGAACGGTACGAACTACGCTGCCCTCACTGGCATCGCGCCGGCCCTCCCAATTCAGGAAGTAGAACAACTTGTTTTTCTTAATCGGCCCACCAGCCGAGACTCCGAACACGTTTCTGTTTAGCTTTTGGCGCGGAATGCCAAATTCGTTGTTGAAAAAGGTGTTAGCGCTGGTGAGCGTGTTGCGCAGATATTCATACAGCGATCCGTGAATCGTATTGGTACCGCTTTTGGTGATGAGAGCGACTTGCGCGCCCGACGTTCGACCCAGCTCGGCGCCCGAGTTGGTTGTTATCGTACGGAACTCCTGGACTGAATCGAGCGTTACTCGCAAAACGCTCGTAAACGCTGTGCGGCTTTGCTGATCGTTCACGTCCACCCCATCCAGCGTTACGTTGGCCTGATCGGGCTTGCCGCCGTTCACTGATCCGCTGCGGTAATCTCCAGTGGTTCCGGGGGCCGGTTCGCCGAGATAGAGCACACCAGGTTGAATCGACAGCAATCCAACTACGTTGCGGCCTTCAAATGGCAATTGAGTAATCGGCCGGGTTCCGATCGCATTGCCGAGCGATGCGTCCGAGGTATTCACCTCAACAGTTTCGGCTTGCACGGCCACCGTCTCGTTCACTGAGCCGACCTTCGTGAACGCAATCGGAAGCGTGGCCGGGCTGTTCACGAGCAGTTCGACATTACTGACCACCACGTCGTTAAACCCTTTCGCTTTGGCCGTTACGTGGTAGGTGCCCGGCTGCACCTGAGCGAAAGAATATCGGCCGCTTCCGTCAGACACAGTCTCGCGTTGTGCACCTGTGGATGCATCCGCCAGGACGATGGTGGCGCCGGGCACCATTGCGCCGGACGGATCGGTGACGGTCCCCGCCAACGACGATGCGGATTGGCCGAAAAGGCCCAGTCCGAAAAATAGACAAATACCCAGAGCCAAAAGCAGCTTTTTCATGGATTCCCCTTTTCCCCACTGCATCAACGCAGGTACACGTGATTTACTCTTGTGTAGCAAAAGAACGATCGATTAGTCAAATTCGTATATTGTATCGGTTGTGCCAGATCCCCGGGGTACAAATGGATGTCCGCTTTTGACACTCCCGGGCGGTTTGCCTCATGGGTGGGAGTCTGCCCCCGGATGAAGCACGGGCAGGCAGGGAGCCAGGAATCGGCTGGGGTTTGTTATAGTCACGGCACGTGCGCAAGCGCATCGAAGCGCCAAGGGAAACCACTATCTACGCCGTTTACTGTGCCAAATCGCGTGGGCGGCGGTGGAATCGAAGGCAAAGGTGCTGCTTGGGCCGTAGCGCATCGCATCGCGACAGTGATCTGGCTGGTGCTGCATAAAGAAGTTGACTATAAGAAGAAGGGACCTGCTCCCCAAAATTTGCAGACGCTGGTCCGCAAGTTGAGGCGCCTAACGAGGCAGTTCGCCGCGCACGGAATCGATGTTTCACATTTGTTAACACAACCGAATGCCGCGACGACGTAAAAAGGATTTTCGAGGGTGCCTGCGCCACGCCGGCTCACCACTGTGGCGGAGAAATGCAGGAGGCTAAAGCCCAGTGGGCTTTTTCGATTTGGGGTTGGTTGCCGGCAGTTTTCGAATCTCTTCGAAATACTGCTGCACGTACTGTTGGTAGGCGAGCGGAACTTCGTCACGATTGATCTCGCCGCCGGCTTCCGCATGTGCGGCATGCTTCCGCGAGTATTGGGTCTTCAGTTGTTGCTTGCCGGAAGCAACCTCTACCATCACCTCGCCAGTCATGTTGGCCGATCGCTTCCCGATCAATTCGCTGATCTTCCCCATGGCCGCAAGCTGCTCGGCTTCCCGCGCCGTCTTATCGCCATCCTGCTTGCCGATTCCACTCTTGCCGTCCTGCGATTGCGGCTTGTCGCTGCCTTTGGCACTCTTGTTCTGGGCAGCCTGCGCTTTATCGGAGCTCTGGCCTTCCTGATCGCCCTGTGCATCCGGACTGGACATCCCATCCGATTGCGGCTTGCCCGGCATCGGCGATCCTTTGTCGTCCCTGGCTTGCTGCTTTGCCGATTGTGTACCGTTCTGCGATTGTGAAGCGCCCTGTTTTCCCTCGCCCGCCTTCTGGTTCATCTTCAGCTTCGACATCAAATTGGCAAGAGCGTCTCGCATCTTATCGGACAAACTGGAGTTTTCGCCGGAGCTATTCGGCCCTTGGCCGTCCTGCTGAGATTCGGACTGCTTGGCCGAGCGGCCCGCGCCATCTTTGTCAGGGGCCGGCGCGCCGTCGCTCTGCTGATCCTTCCCCGAGGGCGACCGCTCGCCTGCTTCAGCGGATTCGCCAGGCTCCTGCACAGGATCCTGGGTTGGCGTTCCGGTCGCTTTCGCGCTAGCCGCTCCTTCGCTCGAATTGTTGTTGACCTCCGGCGTGTCAACGGTGTTCAACGCTGAATCAGGAGCGCCCTGCTGATCCATCACCTTCGATTCCCACGGATCGTAGGAGAGCTCAGTCTCCTTGGATCGCTCGCGTCCAGTTTTTTGCCCGGGCTTTTTCTTAACGGATGCAATCTCGTCCGAGCTCAAAGAACCAGTGAACGGCATATGAACTAGCGCGGGCCGAAGATCCAGGCTGCGCGTGACTCCGTACCGCACAGCGAAGATGCTGGCCGCCACCACCGCCAGGCAGACGGCTGCGTAAACAGCTTTGGGCGTATGGAAAGGCAACCCGGCACGCAGGTTCGCGGAACGTGCCTGCTGTTCGGCCAACTCTTTCTGGCTCAAGATCATCTCGCGAGGCGGCAGACCCGGGCCCGACCGGCCGTCAAAGTAAATCGCCGTGGAAAGACTATCGTTGAAATTCAGCCGGCGGTCCAGAGCTTGAGCCAGTTGATACGGAGACAAGAGCCGGCCTCTGGAACGATAAATGCCGATCGCCAGACTCGCACAGAACAGGATCGCAAGCCAATACGGACTCAGGATCTGAGTGCCGAGAAGCAGAAGCAGAATCGAGCACCCAAACATCAAGCTAAGCGAAAATGCAATTTCAGCGATCAAATGTTGAGAAAGATGACGGCGGCGAGCTGCCGCGATTAGCTCCGTCAGTGATCGCCGGCCATCCACAGTTGATTATCCCATGCTGCTAATCTGATGCTTGTCTTTGCCCGCCACTTACACGTGTTATCGCGCCGCCGGTCCCGTTTTGATTGACGGCCGTTTAGATGAGCCTTCCTGGCTGGCGGCTCCGCACTCCAGCGCTTTCGTCGACATCGTGACTGGCGAGCCTGCCTGGTTCGAAACACGGGTTGCACTACTCTGGGACGAACAGTACCTGTACTTTGGTTTCACGGCCGAGGAGCCGAATGTCCGGGCGACGCTGACCGAGCGCGATTCCCACATTTACGACGATAACGATTTGGAAATCTTCATTGCAGGCCAAGACGCCTATTATGAGTTCGAGATCAACGCATTGAACACGATCTATGAGGTGTTCTGGATCTGGAAAGACGCCCTCGTCCCGGGCAGCCCGTATTACGGTGTCCCGGAGTTCGATCCCACCCGCCGCAAGATCATGACGTTGTCGGGAGTTGGCGGACACCTGCACGAGCGGGGCGCCCGTTGGGGATTCCTCGAGTGGGATTTTCCAGAGCTGCTGCACCAGGTGCGGCTCACGGACCGCGGCTGGACCGCGGAGCTGGCCTTCCCGTGGGCGGGTCTCGCGTGGTTAGCGGATGGCCGCTCGCTGCCACCCCAGGATGGCGATGTTTGGCGAATCGACTGCTCGCGTTTCGAGCAGGTAGACCGCGACGGAAAGCCGATTCCGCCCGGGGCCGGCTGGACCTGGAACGCGCACGGACACTATGATTCACATATGCCGGAGATGTTTCCGCATGTGCGGTTCTCGAAGGAACTAGTGGGCTCCGCTACCCTGCATTTCTCAGCGCGCCCCAGGGGCGCAGATCACCAGTGGGGGAAGGATCCACCCAAGGAGGTTGTTGGTTGAACTTGGTAGCTTGCGAGCGT
Source organism: Bryobacteraceae bacterium (assembly GCA_051000095.1). Lineage (GTDB taxonomy): Bacteria > Acidobacteriota > Terriglobia > Bryobacterales > Bryobacteraceae > JBBSHP01. The sequence goes on from JBPCOQ010000041.1 coordinate 19,894, forward strand.
TCGAGCCGGGAAACCGGCAAGGGCGGAGCCTCGCGACAAAACCCACGGAAGGTGGGTGAGCAACCTTGCAGGCCGTAACGCGTGTAAAGCCCGAGCAGGCCTCGAAAGTGAAGATGTGGATGCGCTTGCGCACGCAAGCGTGCCGACCCGCCTAAGAAACGGGGAAGGCTGCACGGACAGGGAAGAAGACCCGCGCGGGACCGATCCACCGGGGTAGTGGGCACAGCATGCAAGGAAGGCGATCTGGGCAAGTGGGGGAGGCTCGGGGCTGGATGCGGCCAATGGCAAGTCCTTTGTTGTCATTCAAGTCTTTGCCGGGCCTCCCCGGCAGGGTAACACGCAAGCGTGGAGTCCACAGCGCAGTACTGGCGTCCTGTGTGGTATGGGCTAGAAGCGCACTTTCGATTGCATTTGACTCACCCTTTGAAGACTTAGGGCTTGTTAGGAAATAACATTTCCATATTGGAATGTTTTGCGCTACCTTGAAGGCAGTGGAGAGCATTGATGGAGTCAAGCAGCGCTTCGCAGCCATAGCGGCTCTGCTGGATGAGCGGTC
>JBPCOQ010000053.1:0-17697 GCA_051000095.1 Bryobacteraceae bacterium
AAAGCTTCTGCTGCTTGCATGCTGACGATCAACTCCCAGCATGCCGAACCGCCCCTCCAGGCTCATCTTGTATGAGAAACTCGCTCCCGCTCCAGGCTCATCTTGTATGAGACAAGACTGGGTGTTGACACTTTCGAATCTCAGATTTATGATAAAAGCATCACTGAAAAAGGAGGTGGTCCAGTCTAAATGAGTATTGGCAGTAGTAGTGACTGTAGTTCTAAAACCACGCGGGAGGTGGCCGACTGTTAAAGTCGACCGTTCTAACGTTCAGGTTTCGTCAGTGACGGGGCCGCTGTTCCTGTGGACCGGCCGCTTCACCGCGATCAGTTAAATAACCAGCCTTAGACTTCCTTGGGCTACAGAACCCCGCATCGCCTTCACGGGTTGTGCGGGGTTTCTGTTTACGTAGGCGCTTCCCTTGACCGGCCACATCGTTCAGATAAATATTTCACGCGGCGGCGTGCCCAAGCTCCCGATCCCCGAGGGCTTTGTGACGCGGCTCGGGATCGAAGGCGACCTGTGCGCGCATCCCCGGTTCCATGGCGGTCCGCGGCAAGCGGTGTTGCTAGTCTGCTCGGAAGCGATCGAGATTCTGATCGCCAGAGGTTATCCGCTTTTCTTCGGCGCGCTCGGCGAAAACTTCACAACGCGCGGCCTCGACCATCGTCACTTGCGGCGAGGACAGCGTTATCGCATCGGCGAAATTTTCATAGAACTCACCAAGATTCGCGTGCCTTGCGCCACGCTCGATGTGTACGGCCCTTCCATCCAGCACGAGATCTACGATAAGCAGGTGAAGGCCGGCGACGCTACATCGCCTCGTTGGGCCATGAGCGGCGTTTACGCGCAAGTCTTACAAACCGGCACCGTCCGCCATCACGATATAATCGCGCTAGTAGACCAAGCCGTCTAGCGTAAATGCAGCAACTGCTCGAAGCCCTCGAGTTTCGCGATCCGGCCCGCGCGCGGCTTGAGTTCAAAGAGGTCACGCAGGATTTAGATGCTGGGGCCGCCGGTCACATTGAATCGTTGCTGAGCCGAACGCCAGACCCAGATCGCGCGGTCAGTTACCTGAACAATCTGAAACACCGGCAGCCCGCTGCATTTCAACGGCTCGCAACTTCGCCGAGTTTGGCTGCACAACTAATCGCCGTCTTCTCGTACTCGCATTTCCTCACCGACGAGCTTCTGCAGAATCCGCACTGGCTGGAAGAGGCGGGTAGCTTGGAGCGGGGTTGGTCGCGCGACGAGTATGAGACCTCGCTTCTGGAATATCTTGAGGCGCTGCCCGCGGCCACTCCGGACGCGCTGGCACTGGCATTGTTTCGCCGCCGGCATATTCTACGAATTTTGCTGCGGGACGTACTCGGGCTGGCCGCTCTTCCCGAGATCACCGAAGAGCTTTCCAATCTCGCCGATGCAATTCTTGAAGTGACCTATCAGCGGATCCGCCAGGAATTAATCGCCCGCTACGGTACGCCCCGTTATGTTGGTCCGGACGGGGCGTTATGTGAATGCGGGCTGGCTGTGATCGCTCTTGGAAAGTTGGGCGGCATGGAGCTTAATTACAGCTCGGATATCGACCTGATGTTCGTCTATTCCGCGAATGGCGAGACCGGCGGCGAGAACCCAATCTCGAACAAAGAATTTTATAAGAAAGTAGCCAACCAGTACACGCAGTTGCTTTCCACCTACACGGCCGAAGGCCTCTGCTACAGGGTGGACCTGCGGCTTCGTCCCGACGGCAGCCTCGGCGAAGTCTGTCTTTCGCTCGATGGCGCCCGCAAATACTATCAGAGCCGCGCGCGCGACTGGGAACTGCAAATGATGATTAAAGCTCGCGTGGCAGCCGGGGATCGCGAGACCGGACGCGAGCTGCTCGAAACAGTGGAGCCCCTCACCTATTCAACGACGCTCGACTTCTCGGCTGTGGAGGCGGTGTCAGCGACGCGCGAGCGTATCAGCGAAAAGTTGAGCCAGCGCCGGGGCGGCAAGTCTTTGTTGGACGTGAAACTCGCGCGTGGGGGCATTCGCGACATCGAGTTCCTGGTGCAGTGCCTGCAGCGCCTACACGGCGGGCGCGTTCCCTGGGTCCGGCACGGCGGCACAATGTTGGCGCTATCGCGGCTCAACGATAAGGATCTGCTCTCCGCTTCGGAATACGCGAAGCTGGTCGCGGCATACCGGTTCTTGCGGAATCTGGAGCATCGGCTGCAATTTGAGGATGATCGCCAAACCCACACTCTGCCGGGCAATCCGCGCGAGCTGGATCTGCTCGCCCGCAGGATGCCTAGCCCTCAACTCGGCAGCGTGCCCTCGGGAGAGAAGTTGCTGCAAGAGCTGAACGCGCATCTTGAGTCCGTTCAGGAGATTTACGAGCGGGTCATTCACGCACAACGCCCGATGTACTACAGCACGCCTCCAACATCTTCCGCGCCTGGAATTATCGATGTTGAGGAGCCGGCCTCGAGCAACCTCATTCGATTTCTCGCTGAAAAGGCGCCACAGCTCGCCTCTGCCTTAGCGCGCACCGATCTCCGGCTGGGTTCGCGTGCCTTCGAACATTTTCTGGAGAAAGTTGTAGCGGACCCCAATTGGCTCAGCCTTCTCAATGACGGCAGTTCGACCGCCCGGTATGTATTCGATATTTTCGAGCACAGCCCGTACTATGCCGACGAGCTGATCCGTACGCCCGAGTTGATAGAACACCTGGCGCAAATCGGGACGGTTCCGGATTCAGCGACTGCTCTGCTCGTCGACGATCTGGCGGAGTTGCGCCGATTCTTTCGGCGCGAGATGTTTCGTATTCAGGCTTCGAGCCTGTGCGTTCATCTGTCTGTTTTTGACACGCTGGCCCGCACGTCCGAGCTTGCCGATTGCAGCATTGCCGCGGCATATCGCATGGCTCTCAAGCAGGTGCTCGAAAGTCATGTCCCATCGAATCCGCTGTACTCAGTCGGTAATCAGATGATGGTTGTGGCTTTGGGCCGCCTCGGCATGCGGGAGTTCGATCTTGCCTCAGACGCCGACCTCATTTTTATCGTCCCCGACGCCGATCAATCCGAGCTCGTTTTTTGGACACGCGTTGCCAATCGTATCATCGATATTCTCACCGCTTACACCAGCGCCGGTCTGATGTTCACGGTGGACACTCGTTTGCGGCCCAATGGAAGCGCCGGCGCCCTGGTGCAATCCGAAGGGGCGTACAAAGCCTATTTCGAAAAGAGCGCGGAGGCTTGGGAAGGCATTACCTACATGAAGGCGCGGGCGATTGCGGGAGACGTAGATCGCGCGACCGAGTTCCTGACCGAACTGCAACAGGTGGATTGGCGGCGATACGGGCAAAGCGGCCGATCGAAGCGCGATTTACGTCAGATGCGGATGCGCCTCGAGAAGGAGCAGGGCGCCGGCAACCCGCTCAAAGCCGGCGAGGGCGGTTATTACGACATCGACTTTTTGTTGATGTATCTGCGCCTGAAGGCCGGCGGGATCTTCTTCAGGGTATTGAATACGCCGGAGCGCATCGACGTTCTCGAAAAAATGGGCCACCTGGAGCGCGCCGACGCCGAGTTTCTGCGCGATGGCGCAACCTTCTACCGGGCGCTGGATCACGGGCTTCGCTTGTACTCCGGTCACGCAGAAGGCAGCTTGCCGAATTCGGAAACCCAGTTGGCCATCCTGACCGATGTGGTCCACCGCTGGACGCCCGATCACCTGAATCATCAATCCCTGCAGGCCCAACTGCCGCACATCCGCAACCGGACACGAGAAATCTTCGACCGGTTGTTTTCATGAGTAGCACAGGCACTCTTGCCTGTGTTGCACTTTGACCGTGTCACATCTTAAAATCCACACAGGCTGGAAAGCCTGTGCTACATGAACTTCGAATTGAGCTTCCGTCCTCCTTATGACTGGGGCGCGCTGATCTCCTTCCTGGGCGCCAGAGCGATCAGTGGAGTCGAGGCGATCGACGGCTCGTCATACCGGCGGATCGTACGTCTCTCGCACAAGGACGGTTGCCATGTAGGGTGGATTGAGATCGCTCCGCGCAACTCCAAAGCGGCGATGCGCGTTTCAGTTTCCGCGTCGCTTGCGAAGGTAGTTCCCGCCGTTCTTTCGCGGGCCAAGCATCTGATGGATCTGTCCTGCAATCCCGCGGAGATTGCCGGCGCACTCGGGCCCTTGGCGGCCGCGAATCCAGGACTACGCGTGCCCGGCGCATTCGACGGCTTTGAAATTGCGGTGCGAGCGATTCTGGGCCAGCAGGTCACGGTGGCCGCTGCGCGAACGCTGGCGGGCCGGTTCGCCGCTGGCTTCGGTACTCCGGCCGAATCGCCATTCGCCTCGCTCTCAACCGCATTTCCTCTTCCCGAACAGGTCGCGGACTTGGAGCTTCAGGACCTTACCAGGTTGGGTGTGCTGGCGTCTCGCGCCCGCTCAATCCTGGAACTGGCGAAGGCCGTCTCCAAAGGCGAGATCACGCTCACGCCCGGAGTGGATGTCCCGGAGATGCTGGCAAAGCTTCAGTCGATCCCCGGCATCGGGGACTGGACCGCCCAATATATCGCGATGCGTGCTTTGGCTTGGCCCGACGCATTCCCGCATACCGATCTCGGAGTGATGAAAGCGCTGGGCGAAAGAAATCCGAGACGTGTGCTGGCAGCCGGCAAAGCGTGGCAACCGTGGCGCGCGTACGCGGTCATGCATTTGTGGGCAGGAGGGCCCCATGAATCTGCTCGTTGATCGAATTCCTTCCCCGATTGGGGCCATCCTGCTTGTGACGGATGGTGAGGCACTGCGCGCGTTGTATTTTGACGATTACGAGGAACGCATGCACCTGCAGCTCAGGCGGCATTACGGCGTCTATAAGCTAACGTCAGGACGAACGCCCGCCACGATTGGCGACGAGATCCGGGCGTATTTCGATGGCGATCTGGCAGCCATCACGCGCGTACCAGTAGAAACCGGCGGGACGGCGTTCCAGCGGAAGGTGTGGACTGCGCTGCGCGAGATTCCTGCTGGGACGACGTTGACCTACGGCGAGTTGGCCGCGGCCATCGGCACTCCGAAGGCGAGCCGCGCAGTCGGGCTGGCGAACGGTTCAAATCCAGCCGGAATCGTAGTTCCCTGCCATCGCGTCATTGGAGCGAATGGGACCCTTACCGGTTACGGCGGCGGCATGGAACGGAAACGCTGGTTACTGACTCACGAAGGCGTGAGGTTAACAGATCGGCCGGCGCAGCTTACCCTGCCAGGAGCTCAAAACTCAATCGAAGCCAGCACATCCGAAGGCTGCTGATCGAAAGCCCGGCAGATCGCCAGGAGACTCTCAATGCTCGGCAGATTCGCGCCTCGTTCGATCGAGCTGATCTGGGAAACACTGAGCCTTGCCGAGGCCGCGAGATCCTTCAGCGACCAGTCGCGCTCCACGCGGAGCATCTTGATGCGATGTCCCAGCCGCTCGCGAAGCCTGTCCTGAGCTGCGCGGCCCAGGCCGAATTTCTCCACCGCATTCTTCAAAGTCTGTCGAAGCTGAATAAGCGAGAAGGGCTTGGAGATGTAATCGAACGCCTTCATCTTGAAGGTGACCCGCATGTCTTCGAGGGATGGATACCCCGTGATAATGATCACGCACAGTCCCGGATGCGCGGCTTGAAGCTGCTCCAGTACTTTCTCGCCGCGGAACTCCCCCATTTTCATATCGAGCAAGACAATATCCGGTTCCTGCTGCTTGCAAGCGAAAAACAGCTTCTCGGGGTGGCTGAAGGTTCGGACCGAATACAGCCCTTCGTCTCGCAGCGTGTCTTCCAAATAATTCAGAAAATCGGGATCGTCGTCGAGCACGGCTATGTCCACCAAGTCGGCGGGAGTGAATGCCTCCGTCAGTCTCAGAGCGCTTGATCGCATGCTTTTTCCACCACGTTTTCAGAAGCCGGAAGGGTGACTTCCAGGCAGGCGCCGCCACTGGCGCGATTACTGGCCGAAATGGTTCCGCCGCTCTGGTGAATAATCCCCTCCGCCACGGTCAGGCCCAAGCCCGTTCCCCGGGCGTCGAGGCGTGTCGAGACGAACGCTTCGAAGATCTCGGGAAGCACTTCTGGCGGGATTCCAGGACCATCGTCTTCCACTTTGACGGCGATCCAGGGCACTCCGTTTCGTATCAGCCGCTTCGATCGAACAACGATTGTACCGCCGGGCTTGATCGCATTCAGGGCGTTCCGCAGGAGATTGACGAACACCTGTATGAGACGGTCGGAATTGCCGTTGAAGACATCTCCGCCGCCGACCTGGTTGGTGAAGGATGTCTCCGACGCCTTTTCATCGATGGCCACCAGGCTCCAGGCTCCATCGATTAAAGGGCGCACCGGCACGGGGCCCGTCACCTGCTTGCGGACTCGCGCGAAATCTACCAGCCCTTCGCTGATCTTGCGCAGCCGCTGGGTGACGCGGAGCATGCGCGCCAGACGATCGAGCGTTGCCGCGCCGGTGGATGTTTCCGTGAGCTTTTCAATGGACCCTTGCAACACCGATAACGGCGTATTCAATTCGTGAGCTACGCTGGTGCTGAGCAGGCCCAGACTGACCAGCCGGTCTTGCGCTTCGAGCTTCCGCAAAGCATCTTCGAGAGCCTCCTCATGCCTACGCAATTGCAGGATCGTGGCATTGCGTGAGCGCATGATTTGCCCGATCTCGTCACCCAGGATCAGGTTGTCGTCGACGATTTCATGCTCACGGTCGCCTTGTTGGGTGGCGTGGTCCGCATCCAGCATCAGACGGAGCGGGCCGTAAACGTACAGCGGCATGATCGCGAACTCGAGTAGCAGGACGGCGAGTACGTAGATTGCGCCAAGAACGACAACCAGTTTGATCGCAGAGCGATGGCCAAGGTCCGGGTAGAGAACCAGATATACGGAAACGGACAGCACAAGAAAGAACAGATTGTGCAGAACCATCAGCTTGGGCCGGACCTTCAGATTCCCGAAAAGCTTCCGGGCGCTGCGGCGGGTGTTTCCCGATCGAGGTTCGATGTTGGATGGATTGTGAGACAAGATCGCGCGCGTTACGGACTCATACCTATTACCAAAACTGGAACCACTTACGTTTGGTTTCGGCGTATTCTTCCGGATAGATAGGGTCGCCATCAATCACTCGCTGCGGGTACTCTTTAAAAAGGCGGTCGGCGCGCCCTTGGCCTTCCTTTCGCGCCACATACCTATAGCTCTCATCCAAGCGAGGCGTGCGATATTCGGAATCGTGCGCATCGCTGGCCACGAAATGCACCAGATTCTTCTCCAGCAGAGTGTCGGCGTATTGCTTGGCGGACTTGCCGAACGTTCCCAGAAAAGACTGCGCTGTCACTTGCACCATGCATCCATCCCGGACCCACTCCTGTAAATCCTCCAGACGTCTCTGTAACAACCCGTTTCGCTCGGGGTGGGTAATCACCGGAATCATTCCGCTGCCGAGCAACTTACCGAAGATATCGACAGTACGCTGGAAAATCGAGGCGTCTGAAAACTCTACTAACAGATAGCACTTGTGATTGATTGTGTATTTAGAGGGATGGTTCAGCGCATCCTGAATATTGTCGTAGGAGAGATGGAAATCACAACCTCGATGTATCCGGATGCGATCTTTCATCGCCAGTTGCAAGGCCGCTAGTTTGTCCTCAATCATGTCGGGGCGAAACGGAAATTCCGCATTGGAATGGGGAGTGGCGACAATGTCCGTAGTCCCGGCATTCGCCGCAATTTCCAGCATCTTGACGCTCTCATCCAACGACTTGGACCCGTCGTCGATTTGCGGCAGGATGTGGCTATGGATATCGACCATGGCAAGTGGGGCAGGCATTCAGCCTGCCAAGCATTTTTCAGCGCTCTGCTAAAGGCTACCACGCGAAGACGTGGAAACACGCTCGAGCGGGGCAGGCGAAACCGCCTGCTCGACTCGGGGTTACGATCAGGCCCGGGCCCGCTGGGAAGACACGGGTACCGGGACAGGATTCGGCTCCCATACATCCACAGTGCCGGGTTCACCGCCCGATCGGGCCACCAGTAAGTACACCAGAAAGCCCGCGATGAAGCTGTAGACCACGGCGGGTTGGGCGTAAGCCTTCACTTCTTCGGGCACTGGCATAAACGGCAACGGAAGTATGCCGATGATGAACCCCACGGCCCAAGCTGCATACCCGGCCCAGTTGATACCACGTCGCGGGCCCGCCCACTTCTTCCCGGACAGGAGATAATCGGCCGCCATCGCGCCGCAGATTGGGCCGAACGAGGCACCGACAATGGAGAACACGACGATGAGGTTGGAGGCGTATCCTGTGATCGCGAGCACCACGGCGATGGTGACACCCAGCATGGTGGAAGACATCCGGGGTACGCCGGGCAGCATGGTTGAGAAGCTGTTTCCGGCAATGAACGCGCAAAAACAGGCCGGCACCACGGATGCGATGGCGAAGAGAAAAAACATGGCGGTGGGTAGAAAGCCGCCCAGCGATCCGATCACGGCATCGTACCCATAGGTCAGTTGGGGATCCCGGACATGCGCGCCCGCCACCGAGAGCAGAGGCAGCGCTCCGGCATACATAATCGCCAGCGTGATTCCCACCAGGCCACCGAGCCGCACATCGCGGCTATCGCGATTGTTCATTCCGAAGTCCGCCCCGGCGGCGCCCGCGGTCGCGAAGAAACCGATCACCGCTTGCAGCAACAGCACGAACGCGGCGAAAGGAGCGGGTTGGGGGACGACGTACTTCATCGCCATATGCGGCGCGGTCTTGAGAAAGACAATGAGAATCATCAGGAACGGGATCAGGTTCAGGAACAGCGACACCTTCGCGACATACTGGATCCCTTTCACGCCGACGTACGTCAGAGGGAAAGCCCACAGGATTGCTACAACGCCAAATCGCAGGGTCCCGGGGGTGGCATCTATCTGAAACCCCTTGAGGATGTAGGTGGTGGAAAAATAGGTGGCAACCGAAAACCATCCGATTTGCAGCAACCCCATCAGCAGTCCCGGCATGAGATAGCCACCCGTCGTTCCGAAGATCGAACTGCCCACCACATACAGTGGATACCCAGTTCGCATGCCGAGCATCGCCGGAACATAATAGAACAATCCGTAGCTCAAAAGCCCGGCCACCAGCAGCGCCCGGATGCACAACAGCGGGCTCGCGTGTTCGAGAGTGCCCTGGGCGAGCGACTGGTAGAACACTACCCACAGGAACACGCCCGCATAGCTCGGCGCCGTATTGGCATACCAGGGCGCGCGATTCGCGCTGGGATTCGGGACAGTCTTCGCGATATAGTCCGGCAGTGTTTGCATAAACTGCATCAGTATAGCGGAACGACACCTGTGCGATTCTGAGTGTTCATGCCTCCGCCGTTGGTGGTTACGTTCGGAGAAATTATGTTGCGGCTTGCGCCGCCTGGATTTGAGCGGTTCCTGCAATCGCCGCAATTCTTGGCGACCTTCGGTGGAGGAGAGGCGAATGTGGCGGTCGCACTGGCGGGTTTCGGCAATCCGGCGCGGTTCGTTACGGTTCTACCGGAAAACAATCCGATTGCGGATTGCTTTCTCGGCGAGTTGCGCCGGTTTGGCGTCGATGATTCCCAGGTGGTTCGCGGCAAGGGCCGGTTGGGCATCTATTTCGTCGAGCCCGGCGCCAACCAGCGGCCGTCCAAAGTGGTGTACGATCGCGAAGGCAGTGCAATCGCGCTTGCCAGACCGGGCGACATCGATTGGACGCGGGCGCTGGCTGGCGCAGCCTGGTTCCACATCACTGGAATCTCGCCCGCTTTGAGCCGCAGCGCGGCGGACCTGTCGATTGAGAGCGTGCGGTCAGCGAAGACGGCCGGACTCACGGTCTCATGCGATCTGAACTACCGCAAAAATCTCTGGAAATACGGCAAGGCTTCACACGAGATCATGCCCGAGCTGTTCCAGTACGTCGACGTCGGAATCGCAAACGAGGAAGATTGCCAGGCGGCACTCGGAATTCAGGTGGATGCCGATGTGCACTCCGGAAAACTCGAACCCGAGCAGTACAAGCGACTGGCCGGCACCGTGCTGGATCGCTATCCTAATCTAAAGATAATTGCGATTACACTCAGAGAATCGCGCAGCGCTTCGCACAATGGCTGGTCGGCGTGTTTGCACGACCGCGCCGAATTTGTGCTAAGCAGGCATTACGAGATCACCCATATCGTGGACCGCGTCGGGGGCGGCGACAGCTTCGCGGGTGGGCTGATCTTTGGTCTGTTGAATCTGGCGAGCCATCGCGACGCGCTGGAATTCGCGGTGGCGGCGTCTTGCCTGAAGCATTCGATTCCCGGTGACTTTAATCGATTTACCCGCGAAGAGGTGGAGCAACTCGTGAAGGGCGGTGGCTCGGGACGGGTCCAACGTTAGGCTTTGTGTTGGACACCCAGGACCTGGCTGGCATGTCGAGCTACTTGCGCGAGCTAGGCTGGCTGGGAGTGTCGGAACAATTATTTGGAGCCAAGCGTGCGGGCGAAGGAAACATGAATTGCACGCTGCGGGTTGAAACCAACCAGCGGTCGTTCATTCTCAAGCAAGCTCGCCCCTGGGTGACGAAGTATCCTCACATTCCGGCGCCCTGGGATCGGGCGATCGTCGAAGGCCGCTTTTATGAGCTCGCCGGGACACTGCCTTACTTGGCGGAGCACATGCCGAAGCTGATCGCGGTGGACGAAACGGCGCGGCTGCTGTGCCTGGAAGACTTGGGCGACGCGCAGGATTTCACATCGATCTACGCGACGGGTAAGATCTCTGGCGAGGAGATCGAAACGCTTCTCGAATTTTTGTCAATGTTACATTACGGGTTTCGGGGTTCGATGAATCGCGCGGCGTTCGCTAACATGGAGATGCGCAGGCTGAACCATGAGTATATTTTTGCGCAGCCGCTGCGAGCGGATAACGAGTTCGAGGAGGATTACAAAGCGGCAGTGCTGGCCCTCGGCGATGTATATCTGAGCGAAGGCGAGTGTCTATTGCACGGCGACTTCTTCCCCGGTAGCTGGCTCAGGACTGCGAGCGGTGTGAAAGTAATTGATCCGGAATTCTGTTTTTTCGGACCGCCAGAGTTTGATCTTGGCGTGATGCTGGCGCATTTTCTTTTGTCGAAGAACAATCGAGTCACCCCGGAAAAGGTGCTGGGTCTGTATGGCGGGCCGGTGGACGAGGGATTGGTGGTGCGGTTCGCGGGTGTGGAGATCATGCGGCGGCTCATCGGCATCGCGCAATTGCCGCTGCACCTGAACCCTTCCGGTAAGCGCCGGCTGCTGGAGCAATCGCGTGAGATGGTTTTGCATGGGGCTTAGCTTTTGGGTGAAGTCAGCGCTGGCGATCGGGGTAGCTGCGGCCCAAACACCTGTTTGGATCGACACAGACCCGTCGGTAGCGCCAGGCGGTCACGAAGTCGACGACGGCTTCGCCCTGATTCAGGCTTTTCACTCGAAGGAGATCGCGATTCGTGGAGTGAGCGTGGTGTTCGGCAACGCGCCGCTTTCAACGGCCCTTCCGATTGCCAGAACGTTGCTGGGCCTTCTCGATCCCGGCGGTCTGAAGCCCTACGCTGGAGCGGCGGGAGCCTCGCAATTGGGCGAGCCCACGCCGGCATCTCGCGCGTTGGCCGCCGCCCTGCGCAAGGAAAAGCTGACGATCCTGGCGATTGGGCCACTCACCAATGTGGCGACGGTGCTGCAAACGAATCCTGAGCTGGCCGGCCAAATCGAGCGGATCGTGGCCGTGGCCGGCCGCCGGCCGGATCAGCACTTCACGGTGGGTACGCGAAATGGGCATCCCTTGCGCGATTTCAACTTCGAAATGGACCCGGAGGCGTTTCAAGCGATCCTCGATTCAAAGGTTCCGCTGGTGCTTGCGCCGTGGGAGATTTCGTCAAAGGTTTGGCTGAACGCTTCCGATCTTGAGAACCTCAAAGGCCGCGGCGCCGCGTTGGATTGGTTGTACGGGCCCGCCGCGGATTGGCTTGCTCTATGGCACAAATCGTTCGGGGCGGACGGGTTCAATCCGTTCGACACACTGGCCGTCGCGGTAGTAGTCGCGCCATCGCTGATTACATGCGAGACGCTGCCGGTGCGGATACAAACATTGCCGGACGATGTATCGCCACGAGAATCCAAGCCGTATCTGCTGCTGTCGCGAAACCTGGATTCGAAGCGCTCAGCGACATACTGTTATGAAGCCAAGCCGGGGTTCAAGTCCGATCTAATGCGCCGGCTCCTGGGTGTTCAGGTCAGCAATTGAACGCGCATGTTGTTCAATGACGTGTGCATGGAGGTCAACTCGGACAACTCCGGACTACCCTCGATAATCCCGGTAAAGAGCTGCACCAGCCCCGGATCTCGCCAGCCGCGCTGTGCCTCTTCGAGCATAGTGCGCAGGGCCTCTTCTTGTGTGAATGCGGGCTTGTAGGACCGGGCCGTAGTGAGCGCATCGTAAATATCGACCACTTGGAGAATTCGCGCCAGGAGCGGGATCTGTTCCCCCGCGAGCCCGTCCGGATAGCCGGAGCCATCCCATTTCTCATGATGACTACGAATAATCGGCAGCACCGGCGCCAGGCTCTTCATCGTCTTGCAGATCTCCTCGCCCTGTGTCGTATGGGTCCGCATTACATCCCATTCCTCCGCAGTGAGCTTGCCCTTCTTAAAAAGAATCGCATCCGGAGTGCTGATCTTGCCGATGTCATGCAGGAACCCCCCACGATGGAGCGCAGTCAGCTCATCCGGCGGCAATTTGAGGGCTTGGCCCATCAAAACGCTATAGGAGGCGAGCCGCTGGCAGTGCAAACCCGTAAACTTGTCACGATGCTCTACCGCCTGCGCCAGCGCGAACAGAATGGTTTCGGTTTCCTCAAGTGAATCGATAAGAGCCTTATTGCGCAGCATAGCCTGGATTCGGGTTCGCACGATGGCTGAATTCAGTGGCTTGATCAGAAACTCGTCGGCTCCGGAAGAAATACCGGCGATCTCGTTCTCGACGCCCTGCACGCTGGTCAACATCAGGATGGGGATCAGGTGCGTTTTACGATTACTCTTCAACCAACGGCATAGGTCCGGACCGCTCATTTCCGGCAGCATCAGGTCGAGCACGATCAGATCAATGTCCTCGGTCTCGAGCATTTCCATCGCTTCAGAAGCCTTCCGGCACTCCAGAATCCGGTATGGCGCCGATTTCAGGATGCCTTTCAGATGCCGTCTGTTGACGGCCTCATTGTCGACGATCAGGATGTTCGGTTCGGATACCGCGCGAGCGTGATTGGCGGCGGGGTTGTTCGCGAAAACGCCACTGCCATAGGCCAGTTGCGCTTCGCTCACACTCGGGAACACGTCTACAAGTCTCTGTGCGCTCATACCTATCTGAAGCCTCAGCGGGATAACCAAAAGAACCACACAGGCACGAATGCGCTTGCGCACGTGCCGTGCCTGTGCTACTCGGCTCTCACCTTACCTATCGTCAGGAAAGGAACAAGTGTGTAGTTTTCTTGGCGAGCTACTTCGAGACGTCGATTTGAACCAGATCCGGGGAGGCCGGTTTTTTTGGAGCGCGCAGAAGATTGCGCGGTAGCTTCGAAAAGTAGGCTAGGCGCTCCACCCACGGGACCAAGCGCCGCACGGTCTTGCCATGCAACATCAGGCTTCCCGCTACCAGCACCGGGTGGGGAATGGCGATGCAGCATCGGGAACAGATGTCGATCTCGCCGGCCCTGCCAGTTACATGTAGCGCGCGCATGCGCTGCATCTCGCGCGAGTTCCAGATTTCGTCGATGGATTCCAGGCCGATGTGGCCAACCGGCGATCCGTCGAGCATATAACTCTGACAGCAGGGGTACACGTCGCCATTGTGTTTGACGTACATCGGGCCGCGCCACAGATAATGGCAGGGATGCTTCCAGTCCTCCGCGGAGTGCGCCCCTTCGGGCTGCAGCAGGTTGGTCTCATCTTCCTTAATCCGGACCTGATCCACGCCGGGCACGTTTTTCCAGAAGGTCACGAAGTCGTCCACTTCTCCGGCATTCCGGTCCATACGCACCATCTGCGCCACAACCTGTAGTTTGGCGCCGCGCTCGTGTTTCATGCGCGCGAAACGGACGAAGTTGTCGCGGACCTTCTCAAACCTGGCGCCTTTGCGGTAGTACTCGTAGGAGCTCTTGGTTGCGCCGTCGAAGCTGAGCGTAATGTGCTCTAGCGGTGTCGCCAGCAGGCGCGCGCTGGTCTCTTCATCCAGCAGGGTTCCGTTGGTCGAAAGCAGCGTCGAGATGTTGTGGCGCTCGCAGTACTCGATGCGATCGAAAATGTTGCGATCCATGAAGGGCTCGCCCAGCCCGATCAGCATCATGTGCTCGGCGCTCGCTCCGGACTGCTGGACCAACCGGTGGAAGATCTCGTCCGGCATGTCCTCTTTCGGCTGTTTATGAGTCTCGCGCGGGCACATCGGGCAGTAGAGGTTGCACTTGGCCGTCGTTTCAACGATATACTCCACCGGCAACGCATTGAGCGTCGTTTTACGCGACAGGTAGCCCCACAACAGTTTGGCTCGGTTCCAAGCCCGCATGAATATCTTTAATTGTAGCGGCTGGGACCAAAATGGCATCCAACGAGCATTGCTGGATCGCGTCCGCCAACTCAACCGGGCGGCATTCCGAGCGGATGCCCGATATATTCTGTACTGGGCGCAGATCAACCGCCGCGTTTCCGCGAACCACGGGCTCGCCTATGCTGCCGAACTGGCGAATGAGCGTGGGTTACCACTGTTGTTTTATGAAGGGCTGACCTGCGAATATCCACACGTCAACGACCGGTTTCACGCTTTTTTGCTGGAGGGCGTGCCCGATACGCAAAAAGCATTGGCAAAACTTGGCATCGGGTACGTCTTTTATTTAGGCCGCAAAAGGACAGATCCCGACGATATTCTGTACCGGTTAGCCGAGCACGCTGCAGCCGTAGTTACGGACGATTACCCGGCCTCCATCGCGCGCATTCAAAATGTCCGGGTTCCGGCCAGGGTCGGCGTTCCGTACTTCGTGGTGGATTCGAGCTGCATCGTACCTATGCACCGGTTCGAGAAGCGAGAATACGCGGCCTACACGATCCGCCCCAAGATGAAGAAGCTGCTCCCGCAGTACCTGGTAGCGCCTCCCAAGCTCAAGGTGAGGCGCGCGTTCGATCTGCCGGTCCCCGATTTTCATACTCAAGTGACCGGCTCGAATGTCGCGGACCTGGTTGCTTCGTGCGACATCGATCACTCCGTACAGCCTTCTCTCTCCTTTCGAGGTGGATCTTGGCAGGCTCACAGGCATTTGAGGCGCTTCCTGCGAACTGGTCTGAGTCGATATGCAAACTGCCGGAATGAGCCATCGGAACATGCCACTTCCGGCCTCAGCCCGTACCTCCATTTTGGCCATATCTCATCGCTCGCGATCGCACTCTCGGTGACAGAGTACGCCCGAGAGCACAAGCTCATGGCTGGTGATTTTCTGGAAGAGTTGATTTTGCGCCGTGAGCTGGCGTTCAACTTCGCGCGTTCGTCAGAGGACCTCACGTGTATCGCAAATCTTCCGGAGTGGGCGCGTAACACGCTGGCTCAACACGCCGGGGACAAGCGCGATCCGCAGTATACGCGCGATCGGTTGGAGCGTGCCGAAACGTATGACGATCTGTGGAACGCAACGCAAAAAGAGCTGCTGCTGCGCGGCAAGATCCACGGCTACTATCGGATGTACTGGGGTAAGAAGATCGTGGAGTGGACTGCAAGCCCTCAGGAAGCCGTGGATACGATGGTTTATATGCACGACCGTTATGCTCTCGACGGACGCGATCCCAACACGTACACCAATATCTTGTGGTGCCTTGGCCTGCACGACCGGCCTTTTTCGCAGCGGCCGATTTTCGGGCAGGTGCGCTACATGTCGCGTGACGGCATGCGCCGCAAAACCGATGTGGATGCGTATGTTCGCGAGATTGCAGAGTTGGAGCGGACTGGCCAGGACCAGCACAAGCTATGACCGTCGCTATCACTGGCGCAAGCGGGTTTCTGGGATCGCGGCTGGTGCAGAAGTTGAAAACCGACGGGCATGAGCTTCATGTTTTAGGGCGCAAGCCTGTCGCAGGCGCGAAGTTTTGGACATGGGATGCCGCGGACTCGGAGCCTCCTGCCGAAAGCCTTGCCGACGCTGATGCAGTGATTCATCTGGCCGGTGAGCCTGTGGCGCAACGCTGGACAACGGAAGTGAAGAACAGGCTTCGGACTAGCCGCGTGGATGGAACTCGTCACCTGGTTCAGGCGCTCTCGACTCTATCCCAGCGGCCACGTGTGCTGGTGAGCGCATCGGCCATCGGAATCTATGGCCCGCGCGGCGACGAGATTCTTACCGAGAGTTCCACACCGGGCGACGGATTTCTGGCGGACCTGTCGCGGGATTGGGAGCGGGAATCCAACCTGGCCGAATCACTCGGTATTCGTGTGGCGCAGATCCGGATTGGAATGGTGCTCGGGACGGATGGCGGAGCGCTGGCGAAAATGTTGCCTGCTTTTCGCGCTGGCGTGGGAGGCCGATTGGGATCGGGCCGGCAGTGGATATCGTGGATTCATGTGGAAGACGTCGTGGCCCTGATCCTGTATGCGATGGAAAATCCCGCTATGCACGGACCGCTCAACGGGACGGCGCCGGAGCCGGTGCGCAACACGGAGTTCACAAAGCAATTGGCCGGGGTGCTGCACAGGCCCGCCGTGATTCCGATGCCGGAGTTTGCGCTGAGGCTACTGTTCGGAGAAATGGCGGGCGTGATCCTCGCGAGCCAGCGGGTTGTGCCTCAGGCGACGGAGGCGAGCGGATTCCGCTTTCAGTTTCCGATGTTGCGTGATGCGCTAATTAATCTGTTGGCTACACGCGCTCGCCAGCGAATGTGACGTTGTAATAAATCTCCGCCATTGCGATTTCGCATTTGAGGCTCTCGAATTCGCAGATCGCGTCCATTCCCACGCAATCCGACAAAAACCATCGCTCCGAGGAATGCCTCCCGAATCTTTCAACGCGCGGCTGATATTGTGAAACCAGTACATACTCCTGCACCGATTCCAGACCTCGATACTCGGTTAACTTGGCCCCTCTATCGTAAGCCTCGGTCGATTTCGACACTACTTCAATGATTACCTTGGGATTGAGTAGCGTGTCCTTCTGATCGTCAGCGAAACTCGGCTCTCCGCAAACGACCATCAGGTCGGGATAAGTGTAAAGACCCCCTGAGACTCGTAGCCGAACCTCGGTGGGAGTCACAATACAAGATGTTCCTTTTAAGGCCTGGCGCAGTTCGCTGCACAGATTGCCGATAATGACACCGTGTGGATACGAGCCGCCCGCCATAGCGTACAGCTCGCCTCCCCAGTATTCGCTCTTAAACTCCGCTTTTCGTTCAGCCTCGAGATATTCCTCCGGAGTCATCCGGACAACTGGATTTGCAGACATATCTTATTATTACTTGAGGCTCGCCTGATGAACGCGTGCGGCGGGTCGCACTCGCCCGAGCGGCGGCGCCAATACTACATCTCAGGACCGCAGTGGGCCGCTGCATACCAGGGCCAGGCGCTGTTTCATGCGCCCACCCGCCAGCCCGTTGGCTTCGAGGAGATCATACGCCAGTA
>JBPCOQ010000054.1:0-3196 GCA_051000095.1 Bryobacteraceae bacterium
GGGCCAGGCGCTGTTTCATGCGCCCACCCGCCAGCCCGTTGGCTTCGAGGAGATCATACGCCAGTACGCAAAGATAGGCATCGGGCATTGGGCCACGCATGACACCGATGTGATCCCGGCGGCTTCGTTGGACAAGCCGGAGCAAGGGCAAATCGTCGAGCGAATTCAAGAAACCTTGAAGGCGAATGGGGTTGCTTGCTCCATGGTCACTACCAATACGTTTTTCCACGCGGTGGGGGCGTTTAGCATTGCGGTCTCGCGGATTCTGCTTGGCATGCATTTGATTAAGCGATGTAATTGAACACGAAAGCCGGTCTTGCAGAATACTCTCTACGTGATGGCGGAGGCGGTGCTGGAGCGGTATCGCGATATTCTCGAGATCAACCTATCGCTGCCAAACCGGGGATGGGTGCCAGCGGAGCTCAGCAAGCTGGGCCTGGAGAATGAGAACGATGTTTTTAGTCCGATGGATGAATCGCACCAGATGATTCAGGCACAAGTGAAACGGGACTGACTCCGTGACGTGCCGCCGAGGTGGGCTGTGCAGGCTATTCGGCGCGCAAAGCGATCATGGGGTCGATGCGTGTGGCGCGCTGAGCCGGGAGCCAGCTCGCGGCCAGCGCCGTTGCCGCTAGTAGAATCGCGACACCGGTCAAAATGACCGGATCGTTCGGCCCCACGCCAAATAGCAGAGAGGCGAGATAGCGATTGACGATCCAAGCTCCAACCACTCCCGTGAGGATGCCGGCTATCGCAAGCCGCAGGGCATGCCCCGTCACAAGATTGATGACCTGGCGGGGAGCGGCCCCGAGAGCCATTCGGATTCCGATCTCCTGGGCGCGTTGGGCCACCGTGTAGGAGAGCACGCCATAGGCGCCTACCGCGGCCAGCAACAGCGCGGCGAGCGCGAAGCTGCCGAACACGATCGTGTGGAATCGCGGGCGGACGGTGAGAATGGAAACATCGTCCTGCAACGTCCGGAAGGTCAATGGCGAATCCGGGTTGATCGCCCGAATCTCGCTCCGGAGCAGCGGAGCCAGGTTCTCGGGTGCAGCCACGTTGCGGACCAGCAATTGGAAGGACGCCAAGTTGCCGGCATCCGGCCAGGCCTGATTCATTTCCGGCTGGATGACGCCTTGCAGGCCGTCGTTTTTCACGTCACCCACAACGCCCACAATCGTCTCGTGCCGCAGAATGCGCTTGCCGATTGGATCTTCATTCGGGAAATAGCGCCGAACGAGCGATTCATTCACAACCACCTCCTCGGGTCCGCCGGCATTCCGCGAGCTAAACAGGCGTCCTCTTCGAAGCGGAATCCCCATTAGCCGGAAATAGCCGGAGCTGACTGGCCGGATCACTACGTTATCGCCACGATGTCCAGGCTCGGGCGGCGGTGCGTCATCGCGTGCGAAGGTCTGCAAGCCGGAGCGGTCTTCGGGTGGAAGTCCGCCAACCACTGCGACAGCTTCAGTGCCTGGGATTCGTGCCACTCTCTCGAGCAACTCGTTCCAAAAGGTCACCTGCCGGACTTTGTTCGAAAAGCCCGCCTGGCTCAGCGTCACGGTGGTCGCTAGCACCTGTTCGGATCGAAAGCCGAGGGGCACGTTTTGAAGCTTCCACAAGCTTTCTACGAGCAGCGCGGCGCCCGCCACCAGCATCAGAGACAGGGCCAGTTCCGCAATCACCAACACGGACCGCAGTCTTCCATCGGCGGAAGTAGCGTTGCGGCTGCCACCCTGCTTCAAGGAGTCATTCACATTCAATCGGCCTGACACAAAAACAGGAGCCAGACCGAACAGCAATCCAGTCGCGATGGCAAGACAAAACGCGAAGGCGAGGACAGATCCGTTCACTCCCACTCGATCCACCATTGGGATTTCCGCCGGCGCCAGCCGCACGAGTCCGCGCAACGCAGGTAGCGCCAGAAGCATTCCAGCCGTGCCACCCAGCAGGCCGAGCACGGCGCTCTCAGTCAGCAATTGTCTGGCGAGCCGCATCCGGCTGGCGCCCAGAGCCTTCCGAACCGCGATCTCTCTGCGGCGCATGGTCGCACGTGCCAGCAGTAAATTCGCAACATTGGCACATGCGATGAGCAGGACGCACCCCACGGCAGCCAGTAGGATTAACAGCGTCAGGCGCATGTTGCCGGCTTCATGCTCCTGGAGCGGAATCAGCCGCACCTGGTTGTCCTTGCGATAAAAGCGCGGGAACCGCCGCCGGTCATTTGCGAGCAGCGTCTCCACATTCGCGCGAGCCTGGCTTACTGAAATGTCCGGTTTCAGTCGCGCGACGGTCCGCAGAATGCGCATCGCCTCCCGGTGCAGTTGGACAGCTTTGTCCAACTGCTGAGGAATCAATGCATCTATTTTTCCCTTACCCGGAAGGCGGAACTCCGGGGGCATCACGCCCACGATAGTGTGGTTCTCGCCATTGATGATGAGCGATTTCCCCAAAACGGCGCGATCGCCACCGAAACGGCGCTGCCACAACCCGTGAGTTAGGACCACCGCGCCAGGGCCGCTGGGCTGATCCTCGGACGACAGGAAACCGCGGCCGAACGCGGGATGAATGCCGGTGACGTCGAAGAAATTCTCTGTCACGCGTCCGCATGGTATCCGCTCCGGCTCGCCGCTGCCCGCAATATCGCAAGCCGTGTTGCCGCCGATGCCGGCTATACCAGTGAATACCTGGTTCTGTTCGCTCCACTCCACGTAATCGGCGCCGGGCATGATCTCCTCCCGGATGCTTGGAAATGTAATTCCTAACCACAGCAGGCGATCCGGCTCCGGATAAGGCAAAGGCCTCAGCAGCGCGGCATCGAGCACGCTGAAAACTGCGGTGCTTCCACCGATGCCGAGCGCGAGCGCCAGCACGGCTGCCAAGGCGAACCCCGGGTTTTGGCGGAGACCGCGTAGCGCATAGCGGATGTCAAGCAAGAGGTCGCGCATGGACGGGTAGACACCGATCGCCGCGTGTGAGTTCCGAGATAAAGTGGAGGAATGAAGCCGGTTCCCGCCGATCGACAACAAGCGCTGGTGGAACGCCTGATGAAGGCGTGCGGCGGATCGTACTCGCCCGAGCGGCGGCGCCAATACTACATCTCAGGACCGCAGTGGGCCGCTGCATACCAGGGCCAGGCGCTGTTTCATGCGCCCACCCGCCAGCCCGTTGGCTTCGAGGAGATCATACGCCAGTA
>JBPCOQ010000066.1:0-5008 GCA_051000095.1 Bryobacteraceae bacterium
CGGCCGGGAGAATGCTGATCGGTGATCGCGCGCAGGCGCAGGGATTCCGGCGTTTGGTTGTCACACCAGGTTTGGCCAAAGCCGATGAAGAACCGCTGTTCCGGCGTAAAGCCTTCGATTGAAGGCAGTTTCGTAGCGGATGATTGAAGGGCCAGGAGCGCAATGTGGACGCCGCCATTATCCGCGGCGTTCTCGCCGAGGGTGAGCCTGCCGTTCAGGTGCACATCATTCACGCTGACGAAAGAAGAGTATTCTTCTACCAGGCACTGAGCCCGCTGTTCGAAACCGCGGTTGTCTTCCGGGCTCCACCATTCGCGCAGGTTGCCATCCGCATCGAACTTGCGACCCACATCATCGAAGCCGTGCGTAAACTCATGCCCCACAAATGAGCCCATGGATCCGTAGCTCATGGCCGGATCGGTGGAGAAAAACGGCGGCTGAAGAATCCCTGCCGGTATGGTGATCTGGTTCAATTGACCACTATAAAAGCCGTCCACAGTCGGTG
Organism: Bryobacteraceae bacterium; assembly: GCA_051000095.1. GTDB lineage: Bacteria > Acidobacteriota > Terriglobia > Bryobacterales > Bryobacteraceae > JBBSHP01. Next base: position 506 of record JBPCOQ010000066.1, read on the forward strand.
CCGGAACGCGCCATTCGCCGCGGTCCACCGGCTTGCCGATCTTGGCTAGCTCTCGCGCGAATTCGAATTGATTGGCCCGCTGAAGGTTCCCCAAAGCGTCCCCGCGCACGATCGGCAGCCTCCCGTAATCTTTCCAGCGCTGTGGATAGGCAACCTGAAAATCGATGCGCTCCAGCTTTTGCAGGGCATTCTGCTTGGTTTTCTCGCTCATCCAATCCAGTTGCTGGATATCGGCGGCGAACGCCTGCTGTAAAGAACGCATCAATTCGATGGCCCGGTCCTTCTGATCGGCATTGAATGCCCGGGCGATGTAAAGCTGACCCAGCGCATCGCCCAGATCGCGATTCACATAGTTGACACACCGTTTCGAGCGCTCTGGCAACTGCCGGGCCCCGGATAAGGTCTTGCCGTAAAACTCGAAATTCGCATCGACAAACGCCGACGGCAGCAATGCAGCCGCCGCATGGAGAGATTGCCAGCGCAAATAAGCTTTTAAGCCGTCCAGGCTCATAGAACGCAGTGCGGCGTTCAATTCCTTAAAGTACAACGGCTCGGTCACATTCACGCTCTCGAACTGCGGAGCCCCCACTGCTTCCAGGTAGGTGTTCCAGGCGAACTCGGGATTGCCTCGCTCGAAATCCTCTCGCCGCGTTAAGTGATAGCGATTGCCGGGATTGCGTTTCTGTGCTCGATCCATGGTGTTTCGAGCCAGAGCCAGCTCGATCTCAAGAACGGCCCGGGCGTCTTGGGTGGCGCGCGCGCCCGGTTCCCCCGCCAGCGTCAGCATAGTGCGCACGTGATCTTGATAACGGGCGCGAAGATCCATTGACTTCGGATCCGCCTTCAGATAATAGTCCCGATCCGGCAAGCCCAAACCGCCAGGCCCGAGCGAAGCGATCATGCGATTGGCATCCGCGAAATCCTGTTGTGCGCCAAACGTAAAGACCGCGTTCACGCCTAGGCGGTGAAGGTAGGCGATCAGCTTCGGCAGACCGGCTTTACTCTTCAGCGCGGCGATGTGGTCGAGCGCCGGTTGCAAGGGCGTGAGACCTTTTTCCATAACGGTCCGCTCATCCATGCAAGAGGAGTAGTAATCCCCGACCTTCTGTTCCGGCGCGCCGCGTTTCTGGCCGGCCACGGAGGCCTGATCCAGAATGTCGCGCAAAACCCGCTGATTGCGTTGAGTGACGATATTGAAGCGGGTCCAGCGGGACTGATCCGCTGGGATTGGATTGCCGGCCAGCCACTTGTTGCAGGCATATTGATAAAAGTCAGTGCACGGGTTGACTGTGAGATCCAGGGTTTTAGGATCAAAAGCAGGGTCACCCGGCGCCTGTTGTGCGAGGGCCAGTAGCGCGGACACGCAAGTCAAGACGAGCAAACCAACGACCCTACCGACCGGAAGAAACATGTTTTTTTTAAAACTCCTAGAACTCTATTCTCAATCCCAGTTGTATCCATCGGCTTCCGGAGGTCCGATTTGTCGGCGCGGCTTGGTCCGTTATCACACCGAAGGTGCCGGGATTCTGCAAGTCCAAGCTCGGATCGCTAAAGTTTACGTGGTTGAAGAAATTGAAGAAATCCGCGGACAAACGGACGCTGGTGCGCTCGGTGATTCGCGTAGCCTTACCGATCGACAGATCCAGGTTCCAAAACGGCAGACCGCGAAGCGGATTGCTCCAGCCGGTTCGTGTGTCGCGGCTTAACGCAAACGGCCGAAAGCTTCGGAACACCGTCTCGGGGTTCCCAAACAGATTCAGACCCGATCCGCCTGTGCCTGGGTTGCCGTTCGTTCCAATCCCCGCGGAGCCGGAAGCGGAATGCACGCTATTTCCGAATTGTCCCGGAGAAACCGTCGGGATTGCACCCGAAGAAGTGGCTATGTCGCCCCCAAAAGCCTCGGCGCCCGATATGTTGACCGATAAGGGAAGTCCACTGGCCTGCACATAGATCCCCGACACATACCATCCCTGAATCGCTTTTGCTGTCCATCCGGAGGTTCTCCCGACTGAAGATCCAAAGGGCAACTCGTACAAGAAGTTTGCGTTGAAGACGTGAGTGCGATCGAAGAAGGAATTCCCGTAGTCGATTCCCGGGAAGAAACTCGAACTGTAACCGTTGCTGAAATCCTGCACCAACCCGGCTTCATCCAGAGACTTCGCAAAGGTGTAGTTCGCGTCAAACGACAAGCCGTGCGAAGTCCGCTTCCTAAGTGATACGAGCAGACCGTTATAGTTGGAAGTGCCGTTTTCCACGCGGACCCGGATACTCCTCACCTGGGTGTTGTCATAGGGTTGCAGGCCCATCCGGAGCCGCGCCACATCCATGGTCCGGAAGATCGAGTTCACGAACCCGTTCACAAAATCGCTGGCCGAGTTCTTCACCAGGTAAGCCGTGCCGAGACCGGGAAGCTGATTTTCAAACCAAGGTTGAGTGGCGACGGGCTGCTGACTGCGCAGCGCCCCTGCCACGGCATCAAACGCTTGTGCAAAACTCTGTTTGGAAGCAGCGTCAACGAAGAAATACGGCGCTGAGTTGAAGCTCGTGTTTTGTTGTAGGTTCCTGCCCAACCGCGCCACGTAGCTGGTCTCCAACACCATGCTGCCTGGTAGTTCTCTCTGCACGCTCAGGTTGAAGTTGTTGCTGCGGCCGTCTCGGAAATCCGGGGTTTGCTGATATGTGATCAGGTCGGCGAAAACACCCTGGGGGATTATGGGAATGCCCGCGGCCGGAATCACTGGAAGTGGAAGTGAGCCATCCACTCCGGCTCGAAAGCCGGACAGGGCCCGGGATCCGGAGGTGTCGCATCCCGGGCCGGTCGAACAGAGTGGACCTCCCACATTGATGGTTTGGGCGAACCCCAGACCCAAGCTCGGGTAAATGGCGCTCAGAGTATTGTTGATCCGGTCGTAGGTGATTCCAAAGCCGCCACGCACGACCGTCTTTTGTCCCCGAACAATCTGCCCAGAACACCCGTCTTGTAGGAGGGATTCCAGGAGACTGCCACACGCGGTCCGACGTTGGAGCGGTCGGTGTCCCATAATGTGTCCCGGCCGGACGAGCGGATCGGCATGAAGCCTAAAGTCGGGTTATAGATCTGACCCTGCAGGGCCGCCTGCCGCTTTGCTGTGAGGTATCCGTCGGCGGTGAGAATTCGATTGTCGCTAGCGTCGACAATCAAGGTCTGCTTGCCGTTCGCCTCTTCCGGCGGTGTTTGCCACTGATAGGTCAATCCATAAATGACGTTGAAAGTGTTGCTAACCCGCCAGGTGTCCTGAAGGTAGAAGTCGTAGGCGCGGTTGGTCGGACTCGCAAAGATCGGAGAGCCCAGCGGCTGGGGTTTCAGACTGCCATCGCGCGTGAGCAGAGTGGACACGCTGTCCACCAAGCCCAGCGTCGCGCCAAACAGCTGGTTCCATTGGTTGACGTCGCCGGCTCTGAGACAGTTGACCGTAATCGTCCCCGCGCACAGTGGCGGAATGACACTGGAGGGCAAGGAATTGAAAGTGGAACTGCCGCCGGCAGTGATCGGCGCCGTTAGAGAATTGATGGAACCGGCGATCTTGTCATCGCGAAAAGTAAAGTCCGGAAGTTGGCGGAGGTTGCCGCCCCACTGGACCAGGTGACTGCCTTTGGTCCAGGAGAGATCGGCGCCTACCTGCAGACTTCCACTGAGCTGGCCCTGATTGCGCGCCGCTCCCGTGGCCACATCGATCGGCGCGCCGAGGATGCCCGGTGGCACCAGGGCCACAAACCCGGCGCTCGTGCTGGTGCCCGGCAAATTCAGGAGGGCCGCGGAGTCCGATGGACGAACCGCATTCTGGACACTATGATTAAAGACCCAGCCGATATGCGTCACGCTCAGCAGATTCGGCGTAATCTGCCCGGTGATATTGCCCGTAGCCGCATCTCCGAAATTGACCGAGCGGCTAGTGGAACGGCCACTGCCGCTTCGGATATCAATCTGCAAATTCCGATCGGTTAGAGCCCTCGAAAAAAGACCCATTCCGCTGACCTGCCACTTGGAAGTTAAGCGCTGATCCAGGCGAAGCACGACAAAGTCGTTTGTAAGAGGGGCCGGCACATTGGTAAAGAAGCCCGTGGTGTTCAATCCATCGCCTCCAGTCGGGTCGTTCCCGCGCGGGTACAGCGAGAAGAGACTCCTCACGGTCGGGCTTAGCCCAATGTGCCTTGGATCGCAGGGCATCCCCCCGAGCGGCCCGCATTGAGTGGAGGTGGCGAGATCGTAATTGACGACGTTCCCGGAGGCATCGCGGAACCGCAATATTCCATTGCGCAAAGAATCGGTTGGAATCAATCGCGAAGTCCCCAGAGATTGAGGGAACCTACGTCCTTCATAGTTGAAGAAAAAGAAAGGATTCGTCAGAAGAATCTGTGGGTGAGTTCCGGCTCAGGCAACTTGCCAAGTGAATGATATAGGGCCAGTTCGGTGACTCTGAAGGTTCGGAACCCGTAGGATTTTCTCATAGTGACTTTCGCTTT
>JBPCOQ010000131.1:0-12485 GCA_051000095.1 Bryobacteraceae bacterium
GAGGGCTCCTGAGCATGGGCTCAGGATAAGCATGACCTACTTACGTCGGTCTGTCAATAGACAACCGTTACAGACCGACTTCTTAAGAGGACCCCGTTCGCTGGCGGATCTCAGTTCGGATAAAACAATTCGATGGAGAAATGTAGAAACTCCAGGCACAGGCATTCTTGCCTGTGTTGCACTTACACGAAGACCCTGACGTTTTCAATCCGATCTTTGCCCGGCTGCCGGGCAAGGGGAATGCAAGCGTGTCCCACAGTTGGCACGGTTGCAGCCATGTCCGATGATTGGTGGGTTCGGATCTTACAGCGTTTCAGCCGGTTGCTGTTTTGCTTCGTGCCAGCCACTTTCGAATAGAAATGACGCTGCCAATCGCGCAGATGACGATAAAGCCGATCATGATCCACTGGAAAGCAGGCGATTTTGCGATTGACAGAATGCGCTGGCCGAACCAGATGGCTAACAACCCTACCATCGTGAATCGGACGATCCTCCCCGCTGCAATGACCGCCAGCAATTTCGAGCGCGGGTAGTTGAAAGCGGAAGCCGCTGCTACTACAGGCGTGAACGGAAACGGCGGGGGTGCGAGACAGGCCACCGCCAGGGCTGCCGCGGCCCGTTCACCGATCCTCTTTTTGAGATAATCGACGCGCTTGGGCTTCATCATCTTCTTGAGCCCTTCTTCGCCGCGTTTGCGAGCGACCAGATCCAGCAACAGGCAGCCGGCGGTGGATCCGAGAGCGGCCATGGGCACGTAGTACGGCAGCCGCTCGTGGTGCTGGACCGTAAGCCCGACCAGCAGCAGATCGTTGCCTAATGGCATAAAGAGGAACGACGAATCGAGTACGCCCAGGATGACCAGACCGAGCGCGCCCAGGTGAAAGAGCCATCCGATGAAGTGATTGAGAAAAGCGTGCACTGTGTTATCATCCGCCTTTCTCATGCGCTTTGCCGACCTCGCCGTGATCGTGCTCTATCTGATCGCGATCACCTGGTTCGGCGCCCGCTTCCGTAAAACGCAGCGCACCTTGAAGGATTATTTCCTGGGCGGCCATACCGCGCCGTGGTGGGCCATCAGCTTGTCCATCGTGTCCGCTGAGACCAGCACCCTCACCGTGATCGGCACGCCGGCGCTCTCGTTCGGCGGTAACTTCGCCTTTCTGCAGGTGGTGTTCGGATACTTGCTGGCTCGAATAGTCATCTCGACGTTGTTTCTTCCGCAATACTTTCGCGGCGAAATGTTCACGGCGTACGAATTGATGCGCCGCCGCTTTGGCGAGCGCATTCGCAAGTTGACCGCCGGAACTTTCCTGATTTTGCGCGCTCTGGCTGAGGGCGTCCGGGTGTTCGCTATCTCGATTGTCATTTCCATCGTGCTCGGCACCGGGGAGGTTGCATCCATCTTCGTGATCGTGTGCCTTACGCTGTTCTACACCTTTGAAGGCGGGCTCACCGCCGTGATCTGGACGGACGTGGTCCAAATGGCGCTGTATGTTGGTGGAGCGGTGCTCAGTTTTTTCGTCATCCTGCAACAGATCCCCGGCGGCTGGGCGCACGTTCACAATGTCGCGAGCGCGGCGGGCAAGTTCCAGGTATTCGATTTTCGATTTTCACTCACCAGTGAATTTTTCGCGCGGAGCTATAGCTTCTGGGCCGGTGTTCTGGGCGGCTGCTTCCTGACGACGGCGAGTCACGGGACGGAGCAATTGATGGTGCAGCGGTTGCTCGCGGCCCGCACGGAGCGCGAAAGCCGCGCGGCGTTGTTCTCGAGTTGGGCCGTCATTTTCTTTCAGTTCACCTTGTTCTTGTTCATCGGATTGCTGCTGTTTGTCCACTACGCGGACACACACCGCCCGGCTCCGGTGATAAGGGACAGCCTCTACCCCGAGTTCATCTGGCACAATCTGCCCACTGGTATCGCGGGCCTGGTGATTGCCGCGATTTTGGCTGCCGGCATGTCGAATCTCAGTGCGGCGTTGAATGCGCTTGCTTCTACCACCATTATGGATTTCTATAAACCGCTCGTGGCACGCCGCGTGCCGAACAAGTCTGAGGTCCATTTTCTGCGGCTAGCGCGATGGGCTACGGTACTGTGGGGGGTAATTTTGTTTCTGGTCGGCTTAGTGGCGCGGCGTTGGGGATCGGTTCTCGAAGCCGGCCTGACCATCGCGTCGATTTTATACGGCGCATTATTGGGCGTGTTTCTGCTGGGCTTGCTGACGCGGCGGGTGCAGGAGAATGCGGCCATGATCGGAATGGCTGCCGGCTTTCTTACAATGATTGCGGTGCGGCAATTTACCCAGATCGCATTCACCTGGTATGTCATGATCGGAACCGCTATCACGTTCTCGACCGGCTATCTGGCTTCGCTGGTACTGCGCGAGCCGGCAAGAGACATCCAACATGCCTGAACAGACCAGTGTCCTTGGGCTGAAACGCGATCTCGGGCTCGGGAGCGCGGCCTCGATCGTCGTCGGAACGGTGATCGGCAGCGGCATTTTCTTAGTGCCGAGTCCCATGATCCAAAACGTCGGCTCCACGGCGATGCTTTTCGCGGTCTGGATTGCGGGAGGCCTGCTATCGCTCTTCGGAGCCCTCAGCTACGCGGAGCTGGCGGCCGCGCTTCCGGAAGCGGGCGGCGAGTATGTCTACCTGCGCGAGGCGTACGGGCCGCTTTGGGGATTTTTGTATGGCTGGACGCAGATGTGGGTCGCGAAAAGCGGATCCATAGCTACTCTGGCCGCCGGCTTTTTGATTTACCTTTCCAACTTTCGTCCGGAATTGACCGGCGTTCTCGTAACAATTCCGTTTCCCTTCGGCAAATCCCTGGAAATCCAGTACGGACAGGTTTTGGCGATCGGCGTCATTGCCATCCTCGCCTTGATTAACTACTTCGGAGTGAAGGTCGGCGGCAATGTACAGGTCGCTGTCACGCTAATCAAAATAGCGTTGATCGCAGGGATCATTATCATCGGTCTTGGATCGGGGAAGGGCGACGCATCGCATTTTGGAGCGTCCACCGCGGCGGTCGGCGGCATCGCCGGCTTCTTTGCCGCCTTGGTAGCGGCCCTGTGGGCATACGATGGTTGGAACAACGTCAGCATGGTTGCATCCGAGATCCGCAATCCACAACGGAATCTGCCGCTTTCGCTAATTGCCGGCACCCTGGTGGTGATCGCGATTTATCTTCTCGCCAATGTCGCCTACTTCTATATCCTCTCGCCTGCCGAGGTCGCCGGAAGCCCGCGAGTGGCGGGTGAAATGATGCGGCGCGTTCTAGGAGCAGGCGGAGCGAACGCGGTCAGCATCGCCGCCATGATCTCGATTTTCGCCGCGCTGAACGGGTCGATTCTAACGGGATCGCGCGTTCCGTATGCCATGGCTCGCGATGGGCGCTTTTTCCGCAGCGTGGCGTACGTGCACCCGGTGCATCGGACGCCGAGCGTCTCGATCCTGGCCCTGAGCGCATGGGCCTCGGTTCTCGTGTTGAGCGGACGCTATGATCAACTCTACACGTACGTTATTTTCGCGAGCGCAATCCTGTACGGGATGGCAACCGCGTCCGTAATTGTGCTGCGCTACAAGCGGCCGGATATGCCCCGCCCGTATCGAACGGTCGGTTATCCGTTTGTGCCAGTGGCGTTTGTGGTGGCGATCGCCTGTTTAGTGGCATCCACGTTATATAAGTCACCGCGGGAATCGTTTATGGGGCTGGGGTTGATTGCGCTGGGGCTTCCGTTTTATTTTTATTGGTCGAGGGCAGGGCAGACCGCAACATCTGAGATTGACAGGTCTTAAAAGCCACTTCAATAGATGATCCGTGTTTCAGCGTTTGTTCTCGTCGTGGCGACTCTGGCCGGGTCCAGCACCGGGCGGCAGTCTCGCAAAGCGTATGAGGACGGCCTGCGCTGGGAACAGGCCGAGGATTCTCAACGGGCGATTAGCGCCTTCTCAGAAGCCATACAGAGTTCCCCGGATAATTGGGAGGCTCACGCCCACCGGGCCAAGCTTCGGACAAAACTCAGCGATTTTGCGGGCGCGATTGAGGATTTGAATCATGTAATACGGCTGCAGCCCGATGATCCTATCGGCTATCGATTGCGCGCGGACGCGTTTCGAAATTCCAGGCAGTTCGACCGCGCTTTGGCCGACTACAATCGTGCTGAGGCGCTCCATATGGACACGCCCGCTCTGTTCAATGGCCGCGCTGCCACCTACGTAGCTCTCGGAGACTCACCAAAGGCGATCGACGACTTTACCCGGGGCATTCGACTGCGCCTTGACGATCCCGTTCCGATCAAAGCGCGTGGGGACGTATATGAGAGCATCGGCCGCTACAGCGCTGCGATCGACGATTACGATCAAAGCATCAGCCTTCGCGCCGGTTACGAAGATGCTTACCTGGAACGCGGATTCTCGTGGGGACAGATGGGTGATTTCGGGCGCGCTATCGCGGACTTCGACACGGTTCTGAAGTTAGATCCAAAAAGTACCCGAGCTTATTCGCTGCGTGGCGCGGCGAATATGAAGCTCGCAAAAAACGAGAATGCGATCGCCGATTTCACGCGCGCAATCGAGCTTGCGCCCAAAGATGTGTACTTGTATTTGGCGCGCGCGGCGGTAAATGTGCAGATGGCCCGCGACCGGGAGGCGTTGCGGGATCGCGATCAGGCCGTGAAATTAAAGCCCGATTTCGCGGAGGCATATATGGCGCGGGGCGCGTCGTACCACAAATTGGGCATGCACCAGGAAGGCTTTCGAGACCGCGCGGAGGCCATACGGCTGAATCCGAATTTACCGGAAGCGTGGTTCGCGCGAGGCAGCGCGTATTATCTCGTCGGCGAATATCGGAAGGCCTATGGAGACATTCAACAGGCGGTGCGCTTGCGGCCGGGTTATCCGGAAGCGATGGATGTCCTGAGAAAGACGGAGATGAAGTTGAAGGAGCAGGCGAGCGCGAACACTCTTGAGCCGCCGAAGCCCGCCATCGTTGTGCCTGCTATTGCGCCCGCGCCCGCGCCTCTTGCTGCAAAGCCGCAGCCGTCCGTTGTTCTCTCGGCGGAAGCTCACGAGAAGGTGGGCCGCCAACTCACGGATCGGCAGAAGTATCGTGAAGCTATCGCTGAGTTGACCGAGGCGCTGCGTCTGAAGCCGTCCTTGGCTCGGGCTTTGAATGCTCGTGGCTACGCGTACATTCTTCTGCACGACTACGGTCACGCGATTGCCGATCTAAATGAAGCCATCCGGCTGAAGCCCGATTATGAGAATGCCCAGCACAATCTCGCCGCGGCGAAAAACGCGGAGCTAGCTCATGTCCAGTAGCGTCCCCAGCTCGCTAGCGCGGCAGCGGATCCCAACGTAGAAGGTCCCGAATAGAGCATAGACAGCGCTCACCTCGTCGAACCGCATCTCGTAAATCAGCCTCTTAAAAACCAGCGGATCGTCCGCAAAGAGATCCACGCCCCACTCCCAATCGTCAAACCCGATGGACCCGGTGATGATCTGCTTCACTTCGCCGGCATACCGCCTTCCAATCATCCCGTGCTCGTGCATCTGGCGCTGGCGCTCGGCCATGGGCAGTTGATACCAGTTCTTCGCTTCGCCCCGCCTGCGATCCATGGGATAGAAGCAGAGGTAGCGATGCGGCGGGACTTCGGGATAGAGCCGCGAATGCATCGCCTCGCGCTGGCGCGCTAGAACGCCTTGGATTTCGGCGTTCCATTCAGGAGTGTGCGGCTCCAGGCGCTGTGCGGCCAATGCGGCGTAGGTCTTGATCGACGAATCATAGAGTCCCAGTTCGACCACGGAAAGATAGGAATGCGCCGGCTCCAGGAAATCCCACAACCGAAGCCGGCTCAGCGCCAACTCGGTTTGGTTCAATTCCTCGAATGAAGGACGGAAGTGGATCAGGAGGAGATCGCCCTTATGGCCCAATAGAGAGAAAACCGCGCTCTGGCCGGTGGCATTTGTTTCCATCGATGTGAGGAGCGGCGCCGCCTCGGCCAGGATCTCTGCTCGCTCGGCCGGGGGTAGAGCCTTCCATTCCCGCCACCGGACGCGCATCATCTGGTGGAGAACGCTTGCGCCCTCGATGGTCAGCGGTACGGGCGGAAGCGTCTGCGTGGACATGGAAGTCCTAGTTTATTTCATTCGCGCATCTGAATTTGCTTGCGATCTTCGGGACGCGATTTGCACTCTCAACTTATGAAAACTCTCACGTCATGCTTGTTAGCGATGTTTCTCCTGTTTGGCGCGACATCCGCGGCCTTCGCAAAAGGGAAGAGTTCGAGCCGTTCCGGGCGCAGTTCCAGCGGACGGTCGCACTCGAGCAGCGGTCACCACGGTTCGAGCGGCAGTCATCGAAGCCATAGCAAATCCTAGTTGTCCCCGCGCTCCTCGCGAATCGCTTCCAATTCGGCAATAGCCTCAAAATCTTTGGGGCGTCCGGCCGCGCGCTTGACCTGGATCAATTTTTCCAGGTCAAGCACCAGACACCTGCATCCGAACGCCTCGAGTTCCGTAGTATAAGGCAGGAGATCCTGGTAGCCGCCTCCACCCGTGACCTCGCCTAGCAAATCGATATCGCCCAAGGAGGTCTTGAGGGTGAAGTTCAAACCTCGCCTCAGAGTCTCCGTATCCCAGCGAAAAGGAAGGCCCGGTGGCGCGCCTCTCAAGTAAGGCGAGAGCCCCCCCAGAGCGGCAACCAGATTGCCGATATTGCGGAGCGAGCGTCCGTAGACTACGTCCACATCGAAGGTTGCGCGTGGAGAGCCACGTAGGGCCGCCGCAACGCCGCCGATTACGATGAACTCGACGTTCCGTTCGACGAGCATCCGCAGCAAGCCCCCAAAGTCTGTCATCTGGCTTGTTTGGCGCGGCGCATTGCTTCCCGCCCTTCCTCCACGAAATGCAGAAACGCTATCAGGTTCTCACCAAGCTGCTGCGGAGTGAGCTTGAGATTCTCGCGGATTAGCGTGCGATCGACATCCTTCTTGTAGGCTTCGATCACAGGATCGGGTTCGATTGTGGGCAGGGGCTCGCGCGGCATACAGGCTCCTCGCTTCTTATGATACTGCTCACGTGTACCTTGACTGCTATCGCCATTGTGTGTCACACTGTGTCACATGGAAAAAGCAAGCGTGCGGGATCTTCATTTAAAAACCAGCGAGATCGTGAAGGCCGTGATGAAAGGCGAGCGGATCATTATCGAAAAACAGGGTGTTCCGGTGGCTGAGTTACGGCCCATTGAAACCTTTCCTCCCCGGCCGAAGTTGCCGAATCGGGAGGCATTCATCGCCACGCTCAAACCCGATGCCTTGGACAGCGGACGCATTCTTGAAGAGGATCGTTCTTGAGATTGTATTTCGATAGTTCTTACATTGCCAAATGTTACGTCAATGAATGGGACGGACCTCAGGTGAGAGATATCGCATCGAAAGGGGATGGCTTGTACTCTTGCGCCTGGTGTGTTGCGGAAATGGCTTGCGTCCTCCACAGAAAGATTCGCGAACAGGTAATTGACGCTCGTGAGGGCGCGATTATGAGGAGTCAATTCCTCAACGACGTACGGACGGGCGTTTGGTCGTTGCTGCCCGTAACGGAACACCTTCTCTATGAAGTAGACAACTTCATCGCTAGCCTCAGCTCTTCAGTGTTTCTTAGAGCCGGTGACGCGGTTCACCTGATTGCAGCGCAGCGGGCGGGGTTTACTGAAATATGGACCAACGACCGGCACCTCGGGCGCGCCGCCGAGCACGCGGGTTTAACCGCAAAGGCTATTTGAATTGAGTGGGCTGGTCTCGAATCGACGAGTATCTGAGCACGACTTATAAACCGGCGTGCGAATACCAGAATGGCCAGATTCAACAGAAACCGATGCCCACCCATGAACACGCGAGGATGGAAGATGCGGTATGTTCGCTGATTAATTTCCAAGTATCCGGATTTTCCGGCAGTTCCGGAGCTCACGGTTCGACTGCGGGAAAAAGTTTTCCTGGTTCCGGATGTGGCGGTCCAGCGGCGCAGTGAAATCCAGCGCTCCTATCCCGAGAAACCGATCTATCTGGTAGTGGAAGTGCTTTCTCCCTCCGATCAAATGAGCGATTTCGTGAAGAAGTGCGAAAGTTATCACGATTGGGGCGTGCGCTACTGCTGGTTGCTTGATCCGGAATCCAGGCAGACTTGGGAATACGAATCCGGACGGCGGTTGCAAAGTGTAATAGTAATCTGCTAGTCTTCCCATAGTAAATTACTATGGCTACGCTATATGTCGAAAATGTACCTGAAGATTTGTACCAGGCGCTTCGGGAAAGGGCAAAAGCTAACCAGCGGTCGATTGCCGCCGAGACTCTTTCGCTTATTAAGCAAGCGGTCCCCACGGCCGCGGACTTGAAGAGACGAATGGCTTTGTTCAAAGAGGCGGAGAAGATCCGGAAATCGCAGCCCAGGGGTGTTCCCGGAGCTTCCGCTGAGGAGATGATTCGCGAGGACCGTGAGCGTTGAACCGTTATGTTATCGATGCCAGCGTGGCGGCCAAGTGGTACTTGCCCGACGACACAGAAGCGTTGGTTCCGCAGGCGGTGGCGATATTCCGATCCTTTCTGGCGGGCCGGACCGAGATTCTTGTGCCGGACGTTTTCTTCGCGGAAATAGGAAATGTCATCTGGAAAGCCGAACGCCGGGGCCGGTGTTCGCCTGAACTGGGAGATCGTGCAATTGCCGCATTGGCGGGTGCCGGTTTCCTCGCTTATCGATCCCACGAATTGATTTCCACAGCCTTGCGCCTTGCGCGCAAATATGACCGGACTGTTTACGACAGCCTTTATCTCGCGCTCGCGGCACAGGAAAACGCCACCATGATCACCGCCGACGAGAGACTCGCTAACGCCGTTGCAGCTCACCTGCCCGTGAAATGGCTGGGTGCCGATTAAAATCGGGATAGCGAGTCGCTGAACAAACGAACGGAGCAATCGAACGGAGCAATCGAACGGAGCAATTTGACAACCGATATTCCTGTCGCTATGATGGAAAGGTTGGCGAGTTGAGTCTTCTGCTCCCGCGCTACCACTGTCTTGCTATTCTTATTAGGCAGTCCGGCCGGGGGTCGGCCCCGAGGTTCCTGTCGGATTTAACGCCGTCCGGAGCATGGGCTAGTCCAAAGTAAGTACCCTCGCAAGTTTTAGCAGGCTGCCGCAAATGCTGTACCGTCCGGCTTGCTCACTGCAACCAAGTTTAGAGAGGAAATTCGTGCCGACGTTCAATCAACTCGTCCGAAAAGGGCGAAAACCGCCACGGTATAAGACGGCCAGCCCGGCTCTACAGGCCTGCCCGCAGAAGCGCGGCGTTTGCACGCGGGTGTATACCACCACTCCCAAGAAACCGAATTCGGCGCTGCGCAAGGTGGCTCGCGTGCGGCTGACCAACGGCATCGAAGTGACCACCTATATTCCTGGCGTCGGCCACAATCTGCAGGAGCACTCGATTGTGCTGATCCGTGGTGGACGAGTGAAGGATCTTCCGGGTGTCCGCTACCATGTGGTGCGCGGGACGCTCGATACCGCCGGGGTTTCCGGACGGCAGCAATCGCGATCGAAGTACGGAGCGAAGAGGCCAAAGGGCCCGGCGAAATAAGATATGGCACGCAGACGCAGACCTGAACCCCGCGAGATTCTGCCGGACCCGGTGTACAACTCGACGCTGGCCGAGAAGTTTGTCAACTCGATGATGTGGGACGGCAAGAAAGCTACTTCGCAGCGGATTTTCTACAGCGCGATGGACCAGATCCGGGAGCGCACCGGCGACGACCCGCTCAAGCTGTTCAAGAAAGCGGTGGAGAATACCAAGCCATTGCTCGAAGTGAAGACGCGCCGCGTCGGTGGCGCCAATTACCAGGTTCCAGTGGAGGTTCCGCAGAATCGGCGGACTAGTCTGGCGATCCGCTGGATTCTGATTCAGGCACGGTCGCGCCCCGAAAAGGGCATGCCGGATAAGCTTGCGAATGAACTGAATGACGCCGCGAATATGCGCGGCGGAGCGATCAAGAAGAAGGACGATGTGCACCGGATGGCGGAGGCGAATAAGGCGTTCGCGCACTACCGGTGGTAGAAGCGGCAGGCTGAAGGCCTGCCCCACTTAGGCAACAAATATATGGCACGGACTGTACCCATCGACAAGATGAGAAATATCGGCATCATGGCTCACATTGATGCCGGTAAGACCACTACGACCGAACGAATCCTTTACTACACTGGCCGAACTCACAAGATTGGCGAGGTGCACGAAGGCACCGCCATCATGGATTGGATGGAGCAGGAACAGGAGCGCGGAATCACGATCACTTCCGCGGCAACTACCTGCGAATGGCGTGATTTCACCATCAACATCATCGATACGCCGGGCCACGTGGATTTCACGGCTGAAGTGGAGCGCAGCCTTCGTGTCCTCGACGGGGCCGTTGCGGTCTTCGACGCCGTTGCGGGCGTGCAGCCGCAATCGGAAGCGGTTTGGCGCCAGGCCGACAAATACGCCGTACCGCGCATTTGCTTCATCAACAAAATGGATCGGGTAGGGGCGGACTTCTACCACTCGATCGATACCATCCTCGATCGGCTGAGAGCGCGCGCGGTCGCGATTCAGATTCCGGTGGGAGCCGAAGATCAGTTCAAGGGCATCGTCGATCTGGTCAGGATGAAAGCCCGCATCTGGCGGGATGAGACCCTTGGCGCTGAGTATGACGACGTCGCCATCCCGGAGGATCTGCTCGAGCAGGCCAAGTCGTACCGGGAGCAGTTGATCGAAGCCGTTGCCGAGTCCGACGATCACTTGTTTGAGAAGTTCGTGGAAGGTACGCCGGTCACCGAACAGGAGCTGGCCGAGGGCATCCGCAAGGCCACGATTGCTCAGAAGATTTTCCCGGTGATTTGCGGCACGGCGTTCAAGAACAAAGGCATTCAGGACATGCTCGACGCCGTGGTGGACTACCTGCCTTCGCCTTTGGACATTCCTCCCGTGCAGGGAGTTAAGATCGATAATCCGGAAATCTCCGAGCCGCGGCCCGCTAAGGACGATGCTCCGTTTTCCGCGCTCGTTTTCAAGATCATGACCGATCCGTTTGTCGGCCAGTTGGCCTTCATTCGGGTGTATTCGGGTAAGCTCAACGCGGGCGAGTCGATCTACAACGTGACCAAAGGGCGCAGAGAGCGCGTGGGACGTCTGGTGAAGATGCACGCCAACAAGCGCGAAGAGATCCAGGAAGTGCTGGCCGGCGACATCTGCGCGGCGGTCGGTCTGAAGCAGGTGGTTACCGGCGACACAATCTGCGATGAGAAGTCGCCGATTCTGCTCGAATCGATTGATTTCCCGGAGCCGGTGATTCAGCTCGCGATCGAGCCCAAGACCAAGGTCGATCAGGAAAAGCTCGGTATCGCGATCGCCAAGCTGGTTCAGGAAGATCCGACGCTGCGGGTATCCACCGATCCGGATACCGGGCAGACCATTCTGGCCGGCATGGGCGAGTTGCACCTCGAGATCATTGTCGAGCGTATGAAGCGCGAGTTCAATGTCGGAGCGAACGTCGGCAAGCCGCAAGTGGCCTATCGCGAAACCATTCGTTCCAAGGCTGAGTACGACTACACGCATCGCAAGCAGACCGGCGGCAGCGGCCAGTATGCGCGCACCAAACTGCGCGTTGAGCCGGTGCCTGGGAAGGGCTTCGAATTCGAAAACGATGTGGTTGGCGGCAACATCCCCCGGGAGTTTATCCCCGCCATCCAGAAGGGCGTCATCGAGGCGCTCGAAGGCGGAATTCTGGCCGGCTATCCGGTCGTGGACGTCAAAGTGACTGTGTTTGATGGCGCTTACCATGAAGTCGACTCGTCGGAGATGGCGTTCAAGATTTGCAGCTCGATCTGTTTGAAGGAAGCCTGCCGGAAAGCCAAGCCGGTTTTACTCGAGCCGGTAATGAAAGTGGAAGTTGTCGTTCCGGAAGAGTACATGGGTCCGGTGAACGGCGACCTGATTTCACGGCGCGGGCGATTAGAAGGCACCGAGATTCGCGGCACCACTCACTTGATCAAAGCGATGGTGCCCCTGTCGGACATGTTCGGCTATGCGACCGAGTTGCGCTCGCGTACGCAGGGCCGCGGCAGCTTCACGATGCATTTCGGGCAGTACGAGGAGGTTCCGAAGAGCATTTCGGAAGAAATTGTGGCGAAAGTTCAAGGCAAAGTAACGAGATAATAGAGCCGCGACCGCAAGGAAGCGGAGTACAGGAGATACTACCATGGCCAAAGAAAAATTTGATCGCAGTAAGCCGCACGTCAATATCGGGACGATCGGCCACATCGACCACGGCAAGACCACGCTGACGGCAGCCATCACCAAGACGCTGGCCAAGCACAACCCCAAGGTCAAATTCCGCAGTTTCGACTCCATCGATAACGCGCCGGAAGAAAAGGCCCGCGGTATCACGATCGCGGTCGCGCACG
>JBPCOQ010000164.1:0-17042 GCA_051000095.1 Bryobacteraceae bacterium
CAAACGGCGTCAGGGCCTGCTCCGTCTCCCTCAACTCCACCTTACGCCCGTCGAATATCCGCGTCCCTTCAGCTTCCATGCTGTCAGTTTACGCGCCTACCCTCCAACTTCGGAATTCAGGTTAAACAGGTTCATAGAATTCTTACAACAGCCGATGCGTTCGACTGTGGGCACGTGTGAGAATACTGAAATACCTCCCCGTCGGGCGCAGCAGTGGTTGCCGCTTCGGTTCAGCGGAGAGAATGATGCAGAGATGTCAACGAAAGGTTCGACGGTGAAATCGGACGGCAGCGGCACGCCGAAGCCGGAAACGCGCATCGGTTACGTTGAGGATTATATTAGCGGTATTTCCGTCCGGGCCACGCCTGAAGAGGTGGAAGCAGTACAGGTTTTCGTCGAGCGATTGGTCAAAGACTACGGATATGAGAAGAGCCAAATACAGACCCGCCCCCAGTTCCGCGTCCGTAAGCGGCCATCCGATGAAGAAAAGGCATACCCCGTGGACATCGCCGTCTTCAGCGTTGGCGGCAGACTTGAAGACAACCTGTTTCTAATAGTTGAGTGCAAGCAAAAAACGCGCAAAGACGGTGTTGCTCAGTTGAAATTGTATATGGATATGAGTCGCGCCGAAATCGGAGTTTGGTTCAATGGCGATGAGCACGAGTACATCCGTAAGGTGCATCACCGGGATGGAAGCCGGACCTATGAGTTATTGCCAAATATCCCGCGGCGCGGCCAACGAATCGAGGATATCGGACTTTTCAAACGGAAAGACCTAAAACCCCCATCCAATCTGAAGGCCGTCTTTCGAGACATCCGGAATCATCTGGCGGGGAACGCCTTGGGCATAACCCGGGATGAAGCGCTGGCACAAGAGATAATCAACCTTCTTTTCTGCAAAATTTACGATGAAATCAACACCGGCCGGGATGAAATCGTGTCCTTCCGAAGAGGTTTGAATGAATCGCCCAAGGAGGTTAAGAGAAGGATCGTTGAACTATTTGACAAGAACGTCCGGCCTGAATACTCGGACGTGCTATCCACGAAGGACTCGATTACGCTAGACGCGGCCAGCATCGCCTACGTGGTGGGTGAACTCCAGAATTACTGTGTCATTGAAGCCAATCGAGACGCCGTCGGTGAAGCATTCGAGGTGTTCATCGGCCCCGCATTGCGGGGCGGCGAAGGTCAATTCTTCACCCCGCGAAACGTAGTGAAGATGCTGGTCGAGATCCTCGACCCTGAGCCGGGCGACATGATCCTGGATCCCGCCTGCGGATCCGGCGGGTTCTTGATTATTGCCCTGGAACACGTTTGGAAAAAGCTCGAAGCTTTAGCCGGCCAGAAGGGATGGAGCGTGGTTCAGTTAGAAAGAAAGAAGCGCGATGTAGCCACCAAGTGCTTCCGTGGTATCGACAAGGATTCCTTCCTGGCGAAGGTCACGAAGGCTTACATGGCAATCATCGGCGATGGACGCGGTGGAGTGTTTTGTGAAAACAGCCTTCAATCGCCGGAAGAGTGGAATACCGCGTCGTCAACGAACATTCCGCTGAAATCTTTCGACATTGTTCTAACGAACCCGCCGTTCGGAGCCCAGATCAAGGTCAAGGGGCAATCCATTCTGTCCCAGTTTGATCTTGGTTATAAGTGGAAGCGAGTTCAAAGTGCAAGCTCTTCCGAAAAAACAGGTACCCTGCTCGGGTACCAATCTCCCCAGCTTCTCTTCTTGGAGCGTTGCCTGCAATTCTTAAAGCCGGGCGGGCGGCTAGGAATCGTTCTGCCTGAAAGTATTCTAGGGAATCCATCGTACGAGTATGTAATTACGTTCCTTACTAAAAAAGCGACGGTTCTAGGAGTGGTGACTCTTCCGGAGCCGCTTTTCAAGACCAGCGGGAAGGGCGGCACGCACACGAAGGTGAGTGTCCTTTTGGTCGAAAACCTGCGTACCGATGCGCCTACCGAAATCTTCATGGCGGATGTGAAGTGGTGCGGTCACGACTCGCGCGGTAATCCGACGTTCCGGAAGAATCCCGATGGCCAGTACGTCCTTCTGGACGAAGTACCCTTCGTTTCAGAGCGGTATCGGGCTTTGAAGAGCGGAAAGAAAATCGAGCGAGATCACTTGGGCTTCTACCTTTCATCCCAGAGCATTCGGAAACAGATTTTTGTCCCGAAATACTACAACCCGGAAATAGACGCAAGCTTAACAGCTTTGGAACCGACGCACGAGCTGATCCGGCTCGGATCGCTAATAGAAGAGGGAGTTATCTCGATCACAACCGGGATCGAGATTGGCAAGATGGCTTATGGCACGGGACTCGTACCATTCATTAGGACATCAGACTTGTCCAACTGGGAACTGAAAGTCGACTTTAAACACGGCGTGAGCAAAGACTTATATGAGGAGGTGAAGCGTGGTTGCGACGTAACCGCCGGCGACATTTTGATGGTCCGGGACGGAACGTATTTGATTGGGACCCTCGCCTACGTTTCGGAGAATGACGTCCCTATGCTCTTTCAGAGCCATATCTTTAGGATCCGGGTCTTAAAGCCGGAAAGAATCGATCCATTCCTATTATTCGTCAGTTTGAGTACGCCGATCGTTAAAGCTCAGATCAGATCGAAGCAGTTTACCCAGGATATCATCGATACTCTCGGGAACCGTGTTCTTGAGTTGGTTCTTCCGATACCGCGAAACAGCATACTCAAACGGGAACTCGCTGGCAAAGCGAAAGAGATACTGGAAGCCCGTGCAAGATACCTGGAGCAATCCCGCCGGCTCCCACTCCAGCTTCAAGGAAAGACTCACGGGGGAGTCGAAGAAGATCCGGATCTTAGATAACTAGCCAATTTCTTTCGCTACACTAGAGCTAGATGCCTCTCGTCCCGCCCTACATTGCGTCATTGCGCCCATACGAGGCTGGGCGCGGCATTGAAGAAGTACGGCGCGAGTTTGGTGTCACCAGAATCGCAAAGCTCGGCTCCAACGAGAATCCTCTGGGGCCTTCTCCCTTAGCGATCGAGGCCATGTTGCGTTGCACGGATACTTTGAACCGGTATCCGAGCGCCGGTCTCGACCTGCGCAAGGTTCTGGCCCGCGAGTTCGATCTAAAGGTAGAGAACGTGATTGCCGGCAGCGGGTCCGAGGGGATCATGTCCAATATCATTCGCGCTTTCTTATGCGATGAGGACGAGGTCCTGACTACCGACGCCGCATTCGTCGGTTTTCAGGTTTTGGCCAAATCTCGCGGCGTGAAGTACCGGACCGTTCCCTACAACAATTGGCATTACGATCTGCCCGCTCTCGCCCGCGCCATTAACGAGCGCACCAAGATCGTTTATCTGGCGAATCCCAATAATCCGACCGGAACCATTTTCACTAGGCAGGAGTTCGACGCGTTCTACCAGCACGTGCCGGAGCGCGTTCTCATTATCCTGGACGAGGCATATTTCGAGTACGCGAAAGATAATCCGCGTTACCCGGATTCGATGCATTACCGATATGACAATGTCATCACACTCCGGACATTCTCGAAGGTCTACGGCCTGGCGGGGATTCGCATTGGTTACGGTTTCGCGCACGAAGAGCTGATCGCGAACCTGCTTAAGGTGAAACTGCCGTTCGAGCCCGGCACGCTCGCGCAAGCGGCCGGTATTGGCGCGCTTTCCGATAAGGAGTTCCTGCATCGGTCGCTGGAGCTGAACGCGCGCGGGATGAAATTTTTGACCGGCCATCTCGAGAACGCCGGCTATACCGTCGTTCCGTCGGAAGCAAACTACCTGATGGTGGTGCTATCGAGTGAAGAGCAAGCCCTAAGTCTCACGCACGACTTACTGACGCAAGGTGTCATCGTACGTCCGCTGAAAAGCTTCGGACTGCCTCACTGCATCCGGGTCTCCACCGGTACCGCCGAAGACAACCAGCTCTGTGTGGAAGCGATGGAAAAATTTGGAGTCGCATTATGCAGCAATTAGCGGAACAACCGGTTATAAAAGAAGAGTCCTCGCGCGATTTTCTGCCGCTCAATGGGACCGATTATATCGAGTTCTACGTGGGCAACGCGAAACAAGCCGCGCATTTCTATCGATCGGCGTTCGGGATGACGCTGGCCGCTTATCGCGGCCCCGAAACCGGCGTCCGGGATCGTACCTCGTACTTGGTCCAACAGAATAAGATCCGTTTCGTGCTGACCACGCCTCTGCAGCCTGACGGTCCCATCTCCGAGCACATCCGTCTGCATGGCGACGGCGTGCGCGAGATTGCGCTTTGGGTGGATGACGCCGAATCGGCCTATGCGGAGACCACGAAGCGCGGCGCCCGCGGCGTGCAGCCTCCGGTGCTACTGAAGGATGATCATGGGGAGGTTCGGTACTCCGCGATCGCAGCCTACGGGGACACCATTCACGGCTTTGTCGAGCGGAGCGGTTACAAAGGGATCTTCCTACCCGGATTCCAGCCAGTCGAATCGGAGGATCTGGTCAGCCGGCCTGTCGGCCTGCTGCATGTCGATCATATGGTCGGCAACGTAGGCTGGAACCAGATGAATGCCTGGGTGGATTTCTATCGCGATGTGATGGGGTTTCAGCTTTACCAGCATTTCGACGACAGCGACATCAGCACGGAATACTCGGCGCTGATGTCCAAAGTAATGGCGAACGGGAACGGGCGGGTGAAGTTTCCGATCAACGAGCCGGCCGAAGGGCGTAGGAAATCGCAGATCGAAGAATATCTGGAGTTCTACCGCGGGCCAGGCGTGCAGCACATCGCCATGGCCACCGGTAACATCATCGAGACCGTTGGCAAGCTACGCGCGCAAGGGATCGAATTTTTGCGTGTGCCGAACACTTACTATGCCGGCTTGGAGCAACGGTGCGGGAAGATCGATGAGCCGGTTGAGGAGTTGGCCAACTTAGGCATTCTGGTGGATCGGGATGACGAAGGTTATATGTTGCAGATCTTCACTAAGCCTGTGGAGGATCGGCCCACGCTGTTTTTCGAGATTATTCAACGCAAGGGTAGCCGAAGTTTTGGGAAAGGAAATTTTAAAGCATTGTTTGAAGCGATTGAGCGTGAGCAGGCACTGCGTGGGAATCTGTAGGTTCTTGGAACAAGCTAGAGCATGCGGATTACGCAAGCAATCATGTCCCACATTTGGAATATCGAGATCCCAAGGCTGACCATTCCGGAAGCGATCGACATACTTGTCGTTGCCGTACTCATTTATCAGTTACTGTTCATTCTGCGCGGGCGGCGGGCGGCTCATATTCTTACCGGCGTGCTGGTGCTGGCCGTTGTCTATGGGATCGCGATCTATGCCAAACTGGAGCTGCTCCGCACCATACTTGCGACCTTAGCTCCCTATACGGCGTTCGGTCTGATCGTGGTTTTTCAGTCGGATATTCGCCGGATGCTCGCCCGCATTGGACGGCAGCGCTTGCTCGGCTTCAGCCAGTTGCAAAGGCGTGAGGTTGCCGACGACATTCTCCTGGCGCTGAATCGTCTTTCGCAGGATAAGACGGGCGCGCTGATCGTCATCGAACGAAACATCGGATTGCGGACTTTCACGGAGAGCGGCGTGAATCTGGATGCTTCGCTCTCCACCGATCTTCTGCTTTCGACTTTTCAGAAAGGCGGAGCTCTGCACGATGGCGCGGTCATTGTAAATGGCGACAGGATTGTAGCCGCGGCTTGCTTCCTTCCGCTTACCACCAACCCAGCCCTCACTGCCAAGCTTGGAACCCGCCACCGCGCCGCCATCGGGGTCACGGAAGAAACCGACTGCCTCGCCCTGGTGGTCTCCGAGGAGACCGGGCGCATATCCGTGGCGGCTTTGGGTGAGATTGAGCTAGACGTGAAGCTCGAGCGGATCGGCCAAGTGCTAACGCAGCGCCACGGCGAGCGCGATGTACAGACGCCCTACGTGCCGTCTCCGGTTGTCCCGCGAGCAGTCCCCGGAACCGTCCAGAGCCCCGCCGCCCAAGCGACTGGAAAGCAGTGATGAAGCGGTGGTTCCTCGACAACCTGGTTTGGAAAGTACTGTCCGTATTGCTGGCATTCCTGCTTTGGATCGTGATCGCGCGCGAGCCGGAGCTCGCCACTTCAATCTCGGTTCCGATTCTCTTCCGCAACATTCCCGACGACCTTGATATCAGCTCCGAAGTGGTCGATCGCGTCCACGTCGAGGTTCGCGGTCCGTCGCGCCGCTTAGCCCCGGAGAATCTTTCACAAGCCACTGTAGTCTTAGATCTGTCGGGCCTTCAGCCCGGCGAGCGCACTTTCACTATCCACGACTACAACCTGCGCCAGCTTCCAATCGGCGTCACTTTTTATCGGGCGATCCCATCGCAAGTGAGCATGCGTTTCGAACGTCTGCAGTCTCGTGATGTCACAATCGACCCTGTATATTCCAAACCGCCGCCGGACGGATACGGCGTCGTTAAATATTGGTTCACTCCGGCCACGATCCGCATCCGTGGGCCGGAGACACACGTGCAGCGCATCGACCATGTGACCTGCGATCCGATTGACCTGAGTGGCGTGGTCAGCCAAAAGCAAATACCCGTACATGCCCGGGTCGGAGATCCTCAAGTGAGACTGGAGACGGCGCCAATCGTGACCTTCAACGTTGTCATGGCGAAAGTACCTAATAAGGACGCCAAATAGTGGGCCGTCAACTATTCGGAACAGACGGCATCCGCGGCGTTGCCGGTGAGTATCCGCTCGATCCGCGGACCGCCAACGCATTGGGTGCCGGTCTGGGCCAGTGGGTGGTGGAATCGAAGAAAGAGCTCGCGGTCGTGATCGGCATGGACACGCGCGAGTCCGGGCCGGGCCTGGCTGCGGAAGTTGCGGGCGGACTGGCGCGCCACGGTGTGACGACTAGATTTGCCGGTATCACGACAACGCCAGGAGTTGCGTATCTGGCCAAGACCGGGCCGTTCGCGGCTGGAGTGATGATCTCGGCGTCGCACAATCCGTTCCAGGACAACGGCATCAAGGTGATCGGCCATTCCGGCTACAAGCTGCCGGACGATCAGGAGGAACAACTCGAAGCCAAGCTTTTCGCTCACGTCGCCCTGGAAACGGCGGAGGGCATTCTCCCATCACCGGCCAAGTTGATTGTGGACGAGAATCTGGATCGCGCTTACATCGACCATCTCGCCTCCACCGTTGCTAAGAATTTCGACGGACTCAGGCTGGTGGTGGATTGCGCCAATGGATCGGCGTCGCATCTGGCACCGGCCCTTTTCCGCGGGCTGGGCGCGGAGGTGTTCGAGGTGTGCTGCTCACCGGATGGACGCAACATCAACCTGGGTTGCGGTTCGCTGTACCTGGATTCACTGCGAACCGAAGTGCTGGCGCATTCAGCGGATATTGGAGTGGCCTTTGATGGCGACGCCGATCGGGCGCTGTTCGTCTCGCGCTCCGGCAAACTCATCGACGGCGACATGGTGATGCTGGTGTGCGCGCGCCGGCTGCTCGATCAAGGCAGGCTGGCGGACCGCGCCGGCCGAGCTGTGGTGATTGCAACGGTGATGTCCAACCTGGGGCTGCAGAAAGCTCTGGAGGCGGACGGGGTCGAGCTGGTGAGGATGCCGGTGGGAGATAAGTATGTTCTCGAAGAGATGCTGCGCCGAGGAGCGGTGATCGGCGGGGAGCAGTCCGGTCACGTGATCTTCCGCGACTACGCGACCACTGGCGACGGCATGTTGACCGCGCTGCGCGTGTTGGACGCGATGACCTGCGCGGGAAAAAGTCTCGATGAGCTCACTGCCGATTTTCAGCTTTATCCGCAAATTCTGGTGAACGTACGCGTGAAGGAGCGGAAGCCGCTGACCGGCCTTCCGGCGGTTCAGGACGAAATCCGCGCGGTTGAAAATTCATTAGGCGACGCTGGACGGGTGCTGGTGCGGTTCTCCGGCACCGAACCGCTGGCCCGCGTCATGGTGGAAGGGCCGGACGCCGAGCGGGTGGAGTTGTTCGCAAACCGGATCGCCTCGCAAATCCGCAGCCAGTTGGGTGCAGAATAGAGTAGCACCGGCACGCATCGTGCGCAAGCGCATTCGTGCCGGTGTGGTTCGTCAATACATAAAATGCGATTTTCTCTTGCGCTGCTGCTTCTCTCCTGCGTCTACGCGCAGTCCGCCAAGCCCAAGCTGCCCGGCGAGGATTGGGTCTCCTTATTCAATGGACAGGACCTGACCGGATGGACCAAGGTTGGCAATGAAAAATGGGAGGTCGAGGACAATACGATCCACGGCTTTGCGGTGACGAAAGACTATGGCTATCTGCGAACCGCCAGGAACTATGGAGATTTCCATATGTCCATGAAGTTCAAATGCGAGGGCGATGGAAACAGCGGCGTCTTCTTCCATGTTGAGTTTAAGCCCGGCACTCCCGATGTCGTGCAAGGTCCACAGTTTGAGATCGACTGCACAATTGGAAAACACACCGCCGGAGTCTACGATGTGGGTCGCGGATGGATCGTTTGGCCGTCTCCGCAAAACGAGACCGTGGTGCGCCAGGATGAATGGAACGAGTACCTGCTGACGGTGGAGGGCAACCGCTACACGGCGCGTCTGAACGGCGTGCAGATGATCGATTACACCGACCCTAAGCCGAAGGGCAGCGACGGCGGAATCGCGTTACAACTTCATTCGGGAGGCCACGGGAACATGCGATTCAAGGATCTCTGGATACGGGACTTATCCAGACGTTAGCAGCCCGTGGCGGCGCGCGCGGTACCGAGCCGCGACCGTCAGGGAGCGGTTTTGACTACGGGCCTTTAGCCGGGCATCGGCCACGACTGCGGTAAATTGAGGTTAGGAGCTTCGCACTTTTGGATCGAGAGAACGTCAAGCCGCAGGTTAGTCCGTCCGGAAGTATTACATCCTTTCGGATTGCGGGTGTGCCGGTGCGCCTACACTTCACGTTCATCCTGCTGATCATTTTCCTGCTCGTCACCGGACTGGGGACTAACGAGTCCGCGGCGTTCTACGTCCTCTACATCATCGCCTTGTTCGGGTCGGTGCTGATTCACGAGCTGGCGCACGCGTTCATCGGATCGCGGTTTGGAATCCGGACTCTCGAAATCGTGATGTTCCCAATCGGCGGCGTATCCCGGCTGGCCCGCAATGCCAAACCCGCGGAAGAGCTTTGGATCGCACTGGCCGGACCTTTTGCCAACATCCTGATCGGGGGCTCGCTGCTGGGACTGCTCGCATGGCAGGGCGCTCTGGTGAGCGTTTTCGAATTGGTGGAGCCGACCGATTCCAATCTGCTGGAGCGGATCGCGACCGGCAACCTGATACTGGCTGCGTTCAACCTGCTGCCTGCGTTCCCGATGGATGGAGGCAGAGTGCTGCGGTCGATACTAACGCACGTCAAGAGCGCGGAAGACGCAACGCGAATTGCCGCATGGTGCGGGCGGACTCTGGCCTTTAGTCTGGGGCTGTATGGCCTGCTGTCCATGCATTTCATGCTGGTGTTTGTCGCTTTTTTTGTTTATTTGGGAGCGGCGCAGGAAGGCGCGGCGGCCATGGGCCGTACGCTCACGCAAGGCATTCCGGTGCGGGCTGCGATGGTGACTGAGTATCATACTCTCTCGCACGGCAGTACGGTTCGCGATGCGGCCAACTTGCTGTTAGCCACGTCTCAGCAGGATTTTCCGATCGTGCATGGCGACCAAGTCATCGGTCTGCTGGGAAGGAGCGCGCTGCTGCGCGCCATGGCGAGACAAGGACAGGATGCCTACGTGGCCGGAGTGATGGACCGCGAGTTCTCGAAACTCTCTCCCGACATGGATCTTGCGGAGGTTTTGCCTTTGATGGCTCAGGCCGGCGCGTGCGCCTTGATCATGCAAGGCGAGCAGTTGCTGGGGCTGCTCACCTCGGAGAACCTGTCGCAATTTGTGCTGCTGCGGAGATTTGGCATGCAGCCAAGCGAAGTCCGGAGTTGAATGCCGAGCAAGATCACTCCCTCGCGGTCGTGGCTCGGAAGGGTCTTCGGGCTGTCACCGAGCCGCGACCGTGAGGGAGCGGTCCGTTGGGCTGTTTCCGTTTTTGTGCTCGGACTCATTCTCCCCGCCTCCGCCGCAACGATCAAGCTGTTTCTAAAAGACGGCAGCTATCAGCTTGCCCGCGAGTATAAGGTTGCGAGCGACCGCGTCCATTACTTCAGCAGCGAGCGCGCGGAGTGGGAAGATCTCCCAGTCGAATTGGTCGATCTGAAGAAGACCGAAACCGAAATCAAGCAGCACGAAGAATCGGTTCGTGAGGAATCGAAGGCGCTGGCCGAGGAAGAAACGGCGGAGCGCGAAGCGGCGCGCGAAATCTCGCTAGTCCCGCAAGATCCGGGCGTGTATCTGGTCAATGCCGGCCAGGTGAAGGTAATCAAGGTTGGCGAATCGAAGGTGGTCAACAAGAAGGGCCGCCACATATTAAAGATGGTGAGCCCGATACCGTTGATCGCGGACCAGTCTACGCTCGAATTGGACGGGGCGCATGCGAGCAACATCGTCACGGACGCGCGGCCCGAGTTTTACATCCGGCTCTCCGCCGAAGAGCGGTTCGGGATGGTACGAATGGGCGATCACAAAGGGAACCGCGTCGTCGAGAAGCTTACGATTGTTCCGATCTCCAAGGAAATTATCGAGGAGCCCGATCTGGTCGAGATCTTCCGAAAGCAGGTTGGTCAGGACGTCTATCGAATCTGGCCCACCAAGCCGCTCGCGCGCGGCGAGTATGCAGTGGTCGAATACACGGAGGGCAAAGTCAACATGCAGGTTTGGGACTTCGCATACCAGTAAATGCGGAAGGGACGCTCGCGCACGGCGTACGTGATCGGCTCGGGGCCGAATGGGTTGACTGCAGCCATCGTTTTGGCGCGAGCGGGATTGGATACCACGGTCATTGAAGCGCAGCCTACCATCGGCGGGGGCCTTCGCTCCGAGGCGCTGACTCTGCCCGGGTTCCTGCACGATGTCTGTTCGGCCGTGCATCCGATGGCAGTGAGCTCACCGGCATTCGCGAAGTTTCCGCTGGCCGAACATGGCCTGCAATGGATTTACCCGCCGGTGTCTCTGGCGCATCCGCTGGACGATGGTTCGTCCGTTCTGGCTTACCGGTCCGTCGCGGAAACAGCCGAACAGTTGGGTCCGGATGCGCGCGTTTACAAACGGATTCTTACGCCGCTGGTAGAGCACTGGGCAGAGCTGGTTCGTGACATTCTGGCGCCTCCGCATGTCCCGAAGCATCCGCTCCTGCTGGCCCGCTTCGGGGCGCTGGCGCCGTGGCCGGCGGCGACGATGGCGCGCCTGCTGTTTCGCACCCCGGCAGCGCGAGCTCTTTTTGCGGGAATGGCCGCTCACGCCATCCTGCCGCTCGAGATGCTTGGCTCGGCGGCATTCGGTTGGGTGATAATGCTTACGGCTCACGCAGTGGGCTGGCCGATTCCAAGAGGCGGATCGCAGCGGATCGCGAATGCGCTGGCGTCTTACTTTGAATCGCTGGGCGGGCGGATCGTTGTAAACACGCCGGTTCGATCGCTGGATGAAGTGAGCGATGCGGGAATCGTGCTGTGCGATATCACGCCTCGGCAGTTACTTCAGATTGCGGGAAACAAGTTACCCCGCGGCTACTGCCGGAAACTGGAGCGGTTTCGCTACGGTCCGGGCGCCTACAAAATGGACTGGGCATTGAGCGCGCCCATTCCATGGAAATCGCCCGGTTGCGCGAAGGCCGCAACGCAGCACCTCGGTGGTACGCTCGATGAGATTGCGGCATCGGAACGGGCGCCCTGGGAGGGCGTCGCCAGTGAGCGGCCGTTCACCCTGGTGGCGCAGCCCAGTCTGTTTGACGACTCCCGGGCGCCGGAGGGAAAGCACACTGCCTGGGCTTATTGCCACGTGCCGAACGGTTCCACCGAGGACATGTCCGGACGGATCGAAGCTCAGATCGAGCGGTTCGCTCCGGGGTTTCGCGCGACCATTCTAGGGCGAAGCATACGGACGCCGGGCGACCTGGAACAGCATAATGCGAACTTGGTAGGCGGCGATATCAACGGCGGCGCTCAGGACCTGAGACAGTTGTTTCTGCGGCCGACGCGCAGTCTGTATTGGACACCGGTGCGCGGATTGTATATTTGCTCTGCCTCGACGCCGCCCGGTGGAGGGGTGCATGGGATGTGCGGCTATTATGCGGCGCGGATTGCGTTAGGGGATGCCGGCCATCCAATGGGAGATTAATCGCGGCTGAGGAGCATGACCAGGGCGGAGGTCTATGATATGCTCCATCCACTGCACCTTGCTCGCGAACGGCAAAGTTCTGATAGCTGCGGTAACATGGACAATGTCGAAGTTACTAAGATTGGTCACGTTGTTACCTGTGGTCGCATATGCGGCGTCGGCGGAACCGGTGATTTCCGCGGTATTGAACGGGGCCTCCTATAATGCTGTCGTCTCGCCCGGTTGCTGGGTGGCCGTTTTTGGCACTCATCTTGCGCCAACGTCGCAGAGCGCGCAAGCCGGTTTATTACGTACGACGTTGAGCGAAGTATCGGTCACTGTGGGTGGATTATCGGCTCCTCTGCAGTATGTGTTCTCCAATCAGATAAACGCGCTCATTCCTTTGGAGGTGGAGATCCCTCCGGCCACGGTCGTGCCTCTGGTGGTCACGTCTTTAGCCGGTAGCAACACCTATAACCTCCGTTTGACGCGCAACGCCCCGGCGATCTTCACGCGGAACGGTGCGGGAACAGGCCGCGCACTCGTGTTCAATGCCAACTTCCAGGCTGTTGACACGATTGTGGAGTCGGATATCGTGATTCTCTACGCAGCCGGACTCGGCCCCACCGACCGGTCTGGCCGCGTGCTGGATGACGTCGAGGTCTACATCGGAGAGCGCAAGGCACAGGTGCTATTCGCCGGTTTGGCGCCCGGTTTCCCGGGCATCTACCAGTTGAACGTGAAGGCGCCCGCTCCGGCCACCGACCGGCTCTACCTTCGCTCCGGAGGCTGGCAGACCAACATAGTGGATGTCGGTATTCGCGCAGGTGCGAACACTGCGAATGCCACGAGTACAATTGATGGGCTAAATCCTTCCAGCGATCCCAATTACCCAGTAACGCCACAAAGGCCATGCGTAGGGGACAACGACCCGGGCCCATGCGGCCCAGCCAGTGGGTCAGAGTCGTTCTCTGTCATTTTGTATGCAGGCAGCTTCACCGTGAGCCTTGACATCGTTCCTCCGGCGAGTCCCTTCGATATAGCCGCCGTGGGAGAGGGCGGTGGCTCCATTATCTCGATCAACCCGGCGGCCGGAACATACACCGCGTCCGTCACTACGCTGACTGCGGCAGAAAGAAATGGAGACTTTTCGAGCTCGGTCGCGCAACTGTGGGACTACTTCAACTGCGATTGGAAAAGCGCGGTGTGTAAACCACTTCCGAGGAACACTCTTCCGCCTTCGAGGTTACTTCTTTTCTGGGTAAGAGTTTTCCAAATGCTTTTGTTTCCAAATGCGACGGAATCCGGGAATCCAAACGCGTTCTTGCAAGTCTCCGGCGCCCTCAATGGGTCCCGAATCGTCATCGACGACCGGAACAATCGCGCGCTTTCCAGGTTCGGCGGGGTTGTTCAGGTCCCCTACAGTCCGTTCGCATCACCCGTGTCCACGTTCAAGCTGTACGTCGATGGCAAGCTGATTGCCTCGAAAGACTTACCCTACTTGGTATACCAGCGGGCTCCCAAAGCCTTCATACCAACCGGGAACATAACCGCGGCAGCGTTGGAGATACGGTGACCTTGCTCCCGAACGGCAAGGCCTTGATGGCCGGTGGGTCCAGTTGCCCCTATCCCCTGGCGCCCGTGTCATATTTTCTTCGCCAGCGCTGGACTGTGCGGCCCTTGCTTGATCGCCGTGTTCGGGAGATAATTGAATTTAGGAAGAGTATACCCTTAGGAGAACCCAGAATGGTGCAATTAACCGAGACGGCAGTCGGGAAGGTCAGAGAGATTTTGGATTCGCAAGAGCCGAAGCCCGCCGGGCTGCGGATTGCGGTAGTGGGAGGCGGCTGCTCCGGCTTTAGCTATTCGATGGCTTTCGAGAACACGCCGAATATGCTGGATAAAACGTACAGCTTCGATGGATTGAAGGTGTTTATTGACCAGGCCAGCATGCTTTACCTGGATGGAGCGCAGGTAGATTATGTGGAGACGCTGGAAGGTTCGGGTTTCAAATTCAACAACCCGAACGTGAAGAGCACATGCGGCTGCGGAAGCTCGTTTAGCGCCTGAGCGCCTTTCCCTCCCGAGATGAGAGCGCCGCGAGTCCGACTCCGGCGCTCTTTCCTTTCTGGCGCGATCAACTACCCCAAACATGCTAGAAGGTCTGCTTACCGAGCGCCTCAATCCGCGGTCGCGCGATATCGACGGCCGTTCGACGGTCGACATTCTGCGCATTATCAATGACGAAGATGAAAAAGTAGCGTCGGCAGTGGCGGCGCAGATTCCGCGGATCGCCACGCTGGTGGATGCAGTTGTCGCGGCTATTGAGAAAGGGGGTCGTCTATTCTATATAGGCGCGGGGACCAGCGGCCGCCTCGGTGTGTTGGATGCGTCGGAGTGTGCACCTACGTTCAACGTGCCACCGGACATGGTCCAGGGCATCATGGCCGGCGGTGAAGCCGCGCTCGCGCGGGCAACCGAAGCGACGGAGGACGATCCGGCCCAAGGTAGGCGCGATCTGGTAGAGCGGGGGTTCACGGGGAAGGACGTTCTGGTAGGTATAGCCGCGAGCGGGCGAACGCCTTACGTGCTCGGCGCCGTTGCAGCGGCGCGGGAACTCGGGGCGGTTACGGCCGGCATCAGTTGCACGCCCGATTCGGAATTGTCGCGCGCGGTGGAGATCGCTATCGCTCCTTTGCCGGGTCCTGAAGTGATTGCCGGGTCCACGCGGATGCGGGCTGGAACCGCGACCAAGCTGGTGCTGAACATGCTGACGACGGCCATTATGATCCGCCTAGGCTATGTCTACGGCAATCTGATGGTGAACGTTCAGCCCAAGAACGATAAGCTTGTGGACCGGGCCAAACGGATTATATCGGAAGCAGCGGGAGTGGATTACGCAGAGGCGGACAAGCTATTGGAGACCTCCGGCGGCAACGTGAAGACCGCGATCGTGATGGGCCGCCTGGGTATCAATCGTGCTGAAGCAGAGGAAAGACTAGCCGCTACCGGTGGGCGGGTGCGGCAGACGCTCGAGAGCTGACCATGGAGAAATTCCGGATCCAGGGTGGGAGGCCTCTTGAAGGCGAGGTCACGATCAGTGGGGCCAAGAATTCGGCGTTGCCGGCCTTGGCTGCTTGCCTGTTGACCAAAGATCCCGTCCGGCTAAGCCGCATTCCTCGAGTGCGCGATATCCGCACCATGGAGAAACTGCTGACCTGGGCGGGCGCCGAAGTTCAGATTATCGGGACTCAAGTCAACGTGCATGCCGCGGTTTTGGAGAAGCCGGAAGCGCCCTACGATCTGGTCAAGACGATGCGTGCTTCGAGCCTGGTGCTCGGGCCCCTGGTGGCGCGAACGGGGCGCGCACGCGTGTCGATGCCCGGGGGTTGCGCGATCGGGGCTCGCCCCATCAATCTGCATGTGACGGCTTTGGAACAGCTTGGCGCGGAACTTAGCCAGTCGCACGGCTATGTGGAAGCGCGCGCGCCTCGCGGATTGCGCGGGGCCGAAGTTCATTTCGACCGGATTACGGTGACAGGCACCGAAGATCTGCTGATGGCGGCAACGCTGGCGCAAGGCGTGACGGTGATCCGAAATGCCGCGCGCGAACCCGAAGTGGAAGATCTTGCCAACCTGCTGACACGGATGGGCGCAAAAATCGAGGGCGCAGGCACTTCCATTATTCGGATCGAGGGCGTGCCGGAGTTGCACGGCGCCCAGCACACGATTATACCGGATCGCATCGAAGCGGGCACTTTTCTGATAGGCGGCGCGATGACGCGCGGCGACCTCACGGTCAGAGGCTGTATACCGGAGCATGTAGGCGCGCTCATCACGAAAATGCGGCAGGCTGGAGCCGAGATTGAGCCAGCGGGTCCGGATGGTTTGCGAGTCCGGGCGAAGGGGAGGCTTCTCGCGACCGATATCACGACTGAGGAGTACCCTGGCTTTGCCACCGATCTTCAGGCGCAGTATCTGGCAATGATGACGGAAGCGGACGGTATCGCGTTCGTCACGGAAACGATTTTCGATAACCGGTTTATGCATGCGCTCGAGCTCGCGCGCATGGGCGCCGACATCCGGCTGGAAGGACGCCAGGCGATTGTGACCGGGGTCGACAGGCTCGCTGGCGCCCAAGTGATCGCTTCCGACCTTCGCGCGAGCGCGTCGCTGGTACTCGCGGCGCTGGCCGCGAAAGGCGAAACCATTGTGGATCGCGTGTATCACATCGATCGGGGGTATGAGAAAATTGAGGCTAAGCTGGCGCGCCTGGGCGCTCAGATCCAGCGATTCGGTTGAAGGTCCATCTATGCATCCAAAAGCTCATCATCCCGGTTTTCTCGCGCTCGTAAACGATGCGAAATCGCGCGTGCAGCAGATTGATATCGAAGAGTACAAGACGATGGCGGCGTCGAACGACCCTCCCGTGCTGGTGGACGTTCGCGAGGACGCGGAATGGGCGGACGGACACGCCGCCGGAGCTGTGCACCTTGGAAAGGGCATCATCGAGCGGGATATCGAGGCCAAGATTGCCGGCAAGGACAAGCCGATGGTCCTCTACTGCGGTGGCGGTTTTCGATCGGCTTTGGCAGCGGACGCGCTCCAGAAGATGGGCTATACAAAGGCCATTTCACTCGATGGCGGATGGCGTGCTATCCAGAGCGCCGGGTTACCGGTCGAGCGCTGATGGGTGCGCGACATGGAAGTGGAGGTTTTGCGGGAATCTTTTTCTGGCACGCTATTCCTAACGTAGTGATACGGTAGGAATAGGAGGTGCCCTTGTGGCCGAAACTTTGCCTTCATTGGAGCGGCAAC
>JBPCOQ010000110.1:0-3989 GCA_051000095.1 Bryobacteraceae bacterium
GCCTCGCGAACATGCGCCACAGTTACGGCTTCGGTATCAACGTGTGGGGGCAATCGAAGGTTCTGTTCCGCGCGTACGTGGGACTGGGCAGCGGCGAGGGCGCCCATCCGTTCTTTGGGCTGGCAAATTTGCCGTAGGAGCGCATTCTGGGATACAGGCAAGAATGCCTCTCTTGCCCGGCAGCCGGGTCTAAGTGCAACACACTCTCGAAAAACCTCCCGTCATGCCAGGTAGAGTGGAGCAGCCCGTTGGCCTGCCGAGCGGGCAACCGCCTGCTCCACTCAATGCTTTTCATCGACGTTGGCGGGCGATCCCGCGCCCATAAAAACAGGCAAGAATGCATGTGCCACTCGGTGCAACACGGCGGATGCCTGCGCATTTCCGGACCGCGTGTTTTTCATATGCGGCACGGCACCGCGGAACTTCGTGGCAGGAATAAGGCGCGGCGGTCCAGGGGCCGGCACCTGTGGTGCAACGCCCCCGATCGCGAGATCGCCGGCCAGCAAAGCCGGCCTTCGGCTTTCAAGTAAGCTTTTTGCGCATAACAAATACCGCGGCGATACCGGTACCGAACAGTGCAACAGATACGGGTTCGGGAGTCGTAGTTGTGGGCGCGGTCCCGGTCAGGAAAACGCCGGAGTCGCTGGTATAGCTCACGTTGGACGACAGACTCGTTATTTTGAATTGGCCGGTGTGGCTGTAGTCGCAGTTGGCTCCGATGCCGCATAAGGCGTCCAGAGTCGTGGCTATGCCCAAGTCGACGCGAGGGCCGGTTAGCGCGTACACCCCGTTGAAGACGACCAGTCCGGGCGTGTTGGAGCTGAAGCTGTAGGATGCCCAACCCGTGGCGCTCGTGGCGCTGACATTGGGCGGTTGAGAAGGCAGGAAAGCTCCAAAGTCGTCGGTCAATTGAGCGGTTCCGAACTGCAACTTGTTGGTCACGTCGGCGCTGCCGCTTGATCCACCGATTAGCCCATCCAGCGTATAGGAAACGCCGATGAGCGTCGTGGTGTTGGCCGATGCCCCGGCGATATTGAAATGCAGGCCATCGTTGAACTGCGCGAAGGCCCGTCCTGCGCCGCCATCCTGGCCGCTGTTTGGGTTTGGAAAGGAATCGAGAAAGGTACCACCCGCCGAGGCCCGGACCGTGCCGGCCTCAAGGCTAGCGGCGGCGAAGGCGTCAGCGGAGGCGTTGACGATGATGCCTGTCCTGGGGTCCGTACCCGCGAGATAACGGTTGAGTGTTATTCCGGCGTGGGACGACAGAAAGCCGTTGGTTGCGGTCCCCAGGGTATCGGTGAGGCCGCCATTGGTGAGTGACTTACTAACGCACCCCGGATCGGTGCAAGGCCCCGACCCGATATCCTGTAGACGGAAGCCCGTACCACCGAATGCCGAACCGAACGGACTGATGTTCGGGAAATTGTATATAACCGCGCGGCCGAGACCCGTCTGGTCGACAGCGGCGGTTGCAGCCAGGATGATGCTGGCGTGCGCCGGAATGGCTGAGACCAAAACCGTAAACAAAAGACTCTTAGAAAGAGAGCGGTGATTCATTTAGTATTCCTCCAGCCGAAGTTTTACATGGGAAGAGCTTGGGCCGATAGGTCGTTGGGGTTGTGTTACGGTTACCAACGTTCGTTTATACTGAGGATTCAGCGGTTTACTAAGATTCGGATGGCTGACCTTCCCGTGACATTGACAAGTGAAGTCTCCGTGGCGGCGGCGCTCCCGCAATTGGAAAAGGTGCTGGCGAGCAAGAGTTTCGCGGGATCGTCGCGGCTCAGCCGCTTTCTCCGATATGTAGTCGAGCAGACGATCGAGGGTCACGCGGCGAGCTTGAAGGAGTACAAGCTCGGACTTGAGGTGTTCGACCTGAGCGAGGATTTCGACCCGCGCGTGGACGCAGTGGTGCGCGTGGAGGCGCGGCAGGTTCGGTTCAAGCTGGCCGACTACTATGCGGGGCCGGGCACTCACGACGAGATCGTCATCAGTCTTCCGAAAGGCGGGTACGCGGCGAGGTTCGAGCGGCGCGCGGCCGAGCCTCCGGTGCAAGCGAATCGTCAGGAACCGGCCGCTGCCGGGCAGGAGTCCGTTGCGCCCGCTTTCGCGCCTTCGGGGATCAGATCACGCAGAGTGCGGGTGCTTGGGGCGGTGCTGGTGCTGCTAGGCTTGCTCGCTGTGGGCGTGTCGGTACGGCAGTGGTATGCAGGGGGGCATTCCGCCGTAAAGGGACAGAACGCGCAAGCCGAAGATTTATACCTGCGCGGGATTCATGCGTGGCAGCGAAGAACGCCGGAGAGCTTGAGTCAGGCGGTAGATCTGTTCACGCAAGCGATTGTGCACGATCCGGGAAACGCGAAGGCATATGTCGGCCTGGCGAACTGCTACAACCTATTGCGCGAATTTTCCAGAATGCCCGAGGAGGAGGCTTTCCCTCGCGCGCTGGCCGCAACCACGCAAGCGCTGAAATTAGACGACCGCTTAGCGGAGGCGCACGCGTCGCTCGCTTTCATTTCGATCTGGTGGAACTGGAACGCCGCGGCGGCGGATCGGGAGTTCCGGCGCGCCATCGAATTGGACCCGAAGTATGCAACTGCGCATCACTGGTATGCGACATTTCTGCTGATGCGCCGCGAGTTCCAGAAAGCGCTCGGGCAGATCACGCTCGCTCAAAGACTGGAGCCTTCATCCCCTTCTATCCTTGCGGACAAGGCGGTGATTCTGTTCGCATCCGGGAGAACGGAGGAGGCCATGAATCGGCTCAGAGATGTGACCAAGATAGACAGGGATTTGCAATCGAGCCACCTTTACCTGATGTCGTTCTACGCGTCGGAAAACGACTACGCCGGCTACCTGAACGAGCTGAAGCAAACGGCCGACATTTCGGGCGCCAAGGTCTGGCAAGACATGGCGCGAGCGGGTGAGACGGGATTTCGTACGGGCGGACGCGACGCGATGTTCGACTCTATTCTTGCCGCCCAAAAAGAGCTGTACCGAATCGGATTACAGAACGAGTACGATCTGGCGGCGACGGCGTCACGATCGGGACGGAAGCGCGAGGCGATGCAGTACCTGGAGCGTGCGGCCAAGCGGCGAAAGAGTTCGGGCGTGCTGTTTTACCGTATTGATCTAGCTTTTCAGAATCTGCATTCTTATCCGGAGTTTCAACGCTTCGATGCGGAGTTTGAGTCCAAGCTGAGTCAAGGCCTCTTCCCGCCAAGAGAAAATGCCGCTCGGGCTTTCTGAGCGGAGTGGCGGCCGGTTGCCGCCAGGATGGAGTATTTGCTGCACCACCTTCTCTTCGTTTGCATCTGTGGTCTGTCCTTCCAGGCGGTAGGAACTGGACACCCCGGGGCGCTGGCGGTGGTGACGTATCTCCGTCGCAGCCCGTATCTTCCTGGCGTCAGGGGCTGGCATCTGGCTCACGAAAGGCAGGTTTGTTGCCGCCTCGCCGCCGCCATCGATCACAGTGCTGCCGTTCGCCAATCTGAGCTCGGACCAGGAACCAATATTTTAGCGATGGATTAACGGACGAGATTACGGGCGAGCTTTCACGGGTGAAGATCTCCGCGTCATAGCACGTGCCTCCGCCTTCCAGTTTCGCAGGAAGGCCGCCAATGTGAGCGAGGTGGGGAGACAGCTCGGGGTCTCGACGATGCTCGAGGTCAATCCAGTGGCTTCTTGGCTGAGAGTTGGCGGCACGGTCGAGGGCATTTTTCCGGATGTGAACGGGCTAAGCAGCCCGACGGTCCGCTCGATTGATCGATTCTACAACGAGGCAACGGCGCCGGGTCTGGTTCACCAGCCCAAGTTCGTTCATTCCGAAATTTCTATCACGCCGCATCACCCCTATCCCTTCGAATTTAATTACCACATCAGCTACAATTTTTTTACCGACACCGGCACGGGCCACTACTCTTTCCAGCGGTTCCGCGCCGATCTGCAACATAATTTTTACTTCTCGCGAGCGCAGGCTCAACCCAGGC